>JAJBUL010000010.1:0-5158 GCA_020860365.1 Clostridiales bacterium
CCAGACGGGACGGCAGCCGCCTGGTGAGCTTAGTGTTGACCGCACCGGATTCGAAAGCCCGCTTTTCCGATTCGGCCGCGCTCCTCGGCTATGGGTTTTCCTGCTGTTCCCTTTACTATGACGAAGAAACGCCGGCGCTTTCTAAGATAACGGTCAGGGGAACGATACAGGAAGAATTTACGGTCTGTCTGGACGGGGAGTTTTCCTATCTGAGCACCAGCGGAGAGGATTTTTCCCTGATTGAAAAAAGCATCGAGTGGAAGAAACCGATACAGGCGCCCCTGGAAAAGGGGGATCTGGTCGGCGAGTATGTATACACGCTGAATGGCGTCCGGATTGGCAGCGTCCCAATCGTGCTGGCGGAAGACGCGCCCAAAGCGGGCTACACGGATTATCTTGGGCAGGCATGGGAAAAATGGGTATTAGGATGAGAAAGAAAATCTTGCCATTACATAATACAGGATTGCAGATTCACGGGCAAAAAGAAAGAGGTTTTCTAATGGCAGGAAGTGTGCTATAATTTGCTATATTACAGCTAAGAATTACCAGCTGGCGGACGGAGCGGCCTGTGCACAGAAGAGGGGAGGAGAATTTTCCCCTGGCTGCCAGAGAAAATCAGAATTCGAAAGGATACGCAGGGTATGTCAGATTTTAAAATCACACGATACCGAATACGTGTTGACGGGAAACAGCGGGGACCGGAAGAGCCGTTTACCGCTGTATTCCTGGCGGATCTGCATAATTGCTCCTACGGGGAGGACAATAGCAGACTGCTTCAGGAAATCCGAAATGAGAATCCGGCTATAGTGCTGATTGCCGGAGACATGATTACGGCCTCGCAGGAGCCGCAGGTGGATGCGGCAGTTTCCCTCATGAATGAGCTGACCAAAAAATACCCGGTTTTTTACGTGAATGGAAATCATGAGGACCGGTTGAGGAGCCGTCCAAAAGAGTACGGAGATGCATATGAAAAATACACAGAAGCCATCCAAAGCTGCGGGGTGCATTTTCTGACAAATGCTTCCGAACAGATCGAGATTCACCGGATGCCGATTCATGTCTGGGGGCTGGATTTGCCACAGGAGCATTACCGGCGTCTGCGTACAGAAAAGCTGACCGAAGAGCGGATCGGAGAATTGCTGGGCAGGCCGGTTGCGTCCGGATACCAGATTCTGCTGGCTCATGCGCCCACTTATTTTGACGCATACGCGGCCTGGGGCGCGGATCTGACCCTGGCCGGGCATCTGCACGGCGGGATGGTGCGTCTGCCGGGGCTGGGCGGCATGTTCAGCCCCCAGCTGCGGCTGTTTCCGAAATATGACAAGGGATTGTATACACTGGGGGATAAGAAGATGGTCGTGAGCGCGGGGCTCGGCAGCCATTCGATCTGCCTGCGCGTCAACAATCCACCGGAACTGGTCGCTCTTGACTTCAGGTAAAGCAGAAAAGATAAAGGACAAGCCTATGGGAATTCCGATAAAGCTGGAGAAATTCGAGGGACCGCTCGATCTGCTCCTGCATTTGATCGAAAAAAATAAAGTCAGCATTTATGACATTCCGATTGTGGAGATCACGGATCAGTATATGGAATATATCCGCCATCTCTCCGGTGAGACGCTGGATGTGATGAGCGAATTTCTGGTGATGGCGGCAACCCTGCTGGACATTAAGTCACGGATGCTTCTTCCGCCGGAGGTGACCGAAGAAGGCGAGGAGGTTGACCCACGCGACGAGCTTGTCCAGAAGCTTCTCGAATACAAAATGTATAAATATATGTCTTATGAACTCCGGGACCGCATGAATGAAGCCAGCGGACATTATTACAAGGGACCGACGATCCCGGCGGAGGTGGAGTCTTACCGCGAACCGGTGGATGTGGACGACCTGCTCTCGGATGTGACGCTGGAGAAGCTTTACGCGGTATTCTGCGATATTATGAAGCGCCAGGAGAACCGCGTCGACCCGGTTCGCAGCCGGTTTGGACGGCTGGAAAAGGAGGACGTCAATCTGGGCGAAACGATGCGGTTTGTCGGGCAATATATCTATCAGAAAAAGAATTGCATGTTTTACGAGATCCTGTCTTTGCGGCAGGGAAAGCAGTATAAAATTGTGACTTTTCTGACCCTTCTGGAGCTGATGAAGGAAGGCCGGGTAGAGGTCGAGCAGACAGAGACGTTTGCGGATATCCGTCTTACATGGATCGGCGTCGACCCGGAGGAGAATATGGACGAGCTTGCGGCAGATTATGAATGACCGATTCTTACCATAGAAGTGCGAAAGGCAGAGACCGGGAAAGGGGAAGCGGGAGATACCTATATGGACAGACGAAAAGCGGAGGCAGCGATTGAGGCGATTCTCTTTGCGACAGGGGACGCCGTAGAGACAGAGAAAATCGCGGCGGCGATGGAACAGGATGTGGAGACTACGGAAAAGCTGCTGCGCCATTTGTGTGACCGTTACCGGGAGGAAGACCGTGGAATTGAGCTGACAGAGATTGACGGCGCGTGGCAGCTCTGTACCAAAAAGGACTTTTACGAATATCTGATTCGTATTTCAAAGCAGCCTCGGAAGCTGGTGCTCACAGACGTCGTCATGGAAACACTCTCGATTATCGCTTACAAGCAGCCGATCACCAAGCTTGAGATTGAAAAAATACGCGGGGTGAAGAGTGACCACGCGGTCAACCGGCTGGTGGAGTTTAACCTGATCAAAGAGATGGGACGGCTGGACGCGCCGGGACGCCCGATCCTGTTTGGCACGACAGAAGAGTTTCTGCGGCATTTTGGCCTGCGCACGCTGGAGGATCTGCCCGAGATGGATACGGTACAGATGGAAGATTTTAAGGCCGAGGCGGAGGAAGAAGTCGAAGCGAAGGTAGAGATATAGGCCAATCGCAGGATGAGGGCTGTTATCCTGCCGAAGCGCCGGGTTCTGCCGGTATGAATCAGAATTCTTTTGCATAGAATGTGGCAAGGACGCGGTGCGGGGTTTTTATGAATCGATCTGTGCGGGAAATTCTGCCGGTACTGCTGTTTCTGGCCTTTGGACTTTTGACGGGCAGCGCCCTGCCGGGACTTTTGCAGATGGGCAGCGGGAATTACGCAGGACTGGCCAGCAGCTACAGCTTCCGGGTCTACGAAAGTCTCCGTGTAAATGCGTGGGAGCTTTTTGGCTATGTACTGTCGGTGCGTATGCCAGTGCTGCTGATTCTGTGGATGAGTAGCTTTACGACACTGGGAATTCTGTTTCATCTTGGCTATGCCTGGTGGGTTGTAGCCTCAGGCTCCATGCTGGTGGCCCTTTTTGGCCAGGGCAGCGGATTTCAGGGTATTGCTCAGTTCGGCTGCTGTATTTTTCCGCAGTGGATTTTTTACGCGATTCTCTGGAAAAGGGAGATGGCCATCTGGCTCCGGAGAGGGCGAGGGGTGCCGGAAGGGATCGGCAGCTCCGTCCAAAGGCTTTGCAGAATGGATTTGATGGAGCTTGCCCATCTGGCGGCGATCTGCATTCTCGGCTGTGCCTGTGAGGCCTTTCTGGGGACATGGATGCTGCGCCTGTATCTGCGGCTGTAAAAACCTGCCGCCAGATAATTCGTGCATCCTGCACGGCTGGATACGCGAATCGCAGGTACGGAAAGCCCCGCTGCAGCAGGCAGATGGGGAAAGGGATGTCATCGTCACATAGAATCGTCAGAATCGCGCCAGGGTAAGAATGGGAAGGCAGGTCAGGGGACTGCCTGCAGGAACCGAGTGTGGATTACAGGAACAGGAGAAAGCTATGTTTGGAAGGAAAAGAACCTCTGATAAAAATCAGCTGCAGAACCTGGGGCAGAAGGAATATGACCCGTCTGTCTATAAGCCGGTATTAAAGTGCAGCATCTGTAATGGGGAGCAGGTGGCCGGATTTAAAAATCGTGAGACCGGAAAATTCGAGGAAGTCATGTTCATCCGGAATGAGCAGGAGCTGGCCTGGTTTTTGAACTCCTACGGACTGGAAACGATTGAAAAGGAATATTAGCTGCAGGAGGGAAGGGGAAACAGGATCGTGAATAAAAATGAAATTCTGAAAATATATGGCACCGAATACCGCGAAATGACGCTGGAGCTTTTAAAGCGGGCGGGCCTGTGTGAGCTGCTCCCGGCGGATAAGAAAAGCCGCATCGCTGTGAAACCGAATCTGGTGTCTGCTTCCCCGGCTTCTTATGGGGCGACCACGCACCCGGAAATTGTCTCCGGCATCATCGAATATCTGCAGCGATACGGCTACCGGAATCTTGTGATTGCGGAAGGCTCCTGGGTGGGAGAGAAGACTCCTGAGGTGGTGCGCGTCTGTGGCTATGACCGGCTGGCAAAGCAGTACGGTGTGGAGCTTCTGGACGCGCAGAGGGACTCTTCCTTCGAACGGGACTGCGCGGGGATGAAGCTGAACCTGTGCAGTTGTGTGAAGCAGTTTGATTTTCTGATCAACGTGCCAGTGCTCAAGGGACACTGCCAGACCCGGATGACCTGTGCACTGAAGAATATGAAAGGCCTGATCCCGAATAAGGAGAAACGGCGTTTCCATTCCATGGGGCTTCACAAACCCATCGCCCACCTGAATGCAGGCGTCCGCCAGAATTTTATTGTCGTCGACCACATCTGCGGCGATCTCGACTTTGAAGATGGAGGAAACCCTGTAGTGCGCAACTGCATCATGGCGGCGCGGGATCCTGTGCTGGTGGATGCGTATGCCTGCCAGCTTCTGCACTATTCGGTGGGGCAGGTGCCATATATCGGCATGGCGGAACAGCTTGGCGTCGGCAGCGCGGATCTTGCGCAGGCACAGATTACGACCTGTGGCCTGCAGCCGGAGCTGGACGAGCTCCCCAGAGAGCATAAGATCGTAGAGCTGGCGGACGCCGTCTGCGAAGTGGAATCCTGCAGCGCCTGCTACGGATATCTGATCCCGGCGCTGGAAAGGCTGCGACAGGAGGGACTTCTGGAGCGCCTGCACGAGAAAATCTGCATTGGGCAGGGCTACCAGGGCAAGACGGGGAAGCTGGGCGTCGGCCGCTGCACTGCGGGATTTACCTGTCATCTGAACGGCTGCCCGCCGACGGAGGGGCAGATGTATGAATTCTTAAAGGAATATATTGAAAAAACAGCTTGCCGCGGGTAAT
>JAJBUL010000010.1:5168-26763 GCA_020860365.1 Clostridiales bacterium
GCCTGCACAGGCTGTTTTCATATGTTACATATTCGTTACAATATCTTGTGGCGCCCGAAATTCCTTTGGCGAAATCTTGAGAATGCAAGAAAAAGCAATGCTTTCAGGCGGTTTCCGGGTCAAAAAAGCGGTTGATTTTAGCGAAAAATGTGGATATAATACGGCTCATCCGCTGAAAAATATTACAATTCTGGGGTGTTTTCTATTCGCGGAAAGGGGAAATTCATGGAAGGTTGAGGGGCTGGTTCATGTGTCTGGAGTTACCACAGTTTATTGATTATCTGAAAATACAGAAGAATGCTTCTGAAAGTACCGTTGACTCTTATCAGAGAGATTTGAAAAAGCTGGATAGTTACCTGGCGGATCAGGGTGTGGATGAAGTTGCGGATGTGACGGCGACGACTCTGAATTCTTATATATTATATCTGGAAAAGCAGGGGATGTCGACCGCTACCGTTTCGCGGAATGTGTCCTCTATGAAAGCTTTTTTTCACTATGTTTACCGCAGGCATGAAATTTCAGATGATCCGACGGAAAGTATCCGGGCGCCGCGTATTGAGAAAAAGATGCCTGGAATCCTGAGCCAGGAGGAAATCGTGCGTCTTCTGGAGCAGCCATCCAAAGATACGCCGAAGGAGCTGCGCGACCGCGCGATGCTGGAGCTGATGTACGCGACAGGTATGCGTGTGACGGAACTGATCCTGGTTCGTATGGAAGACATTCATCTCGGACTGAATTACGTTCTGTGCAGGGAGGGCGGCAAAGAGCGGGTGATCCCGTTTGGCGATACGACAAAGTGTGCCATCGAGCGTTATCTGAAAGAAGGCAGAGAAAAGCTTCTGAAAGGAAAGGAGAGCGGGCTGCTGTTTGTCAACTGCTCCGGCAGTGAAATGAGCCGCCAGGGCTTCTGGAAGATTGTGAAATCCTATGCGGCGAAAGCCGGCATTACCTCTGATATTACGCCGCAGACGCTGCGGCATTCGTTTGCAGTTCACCTGATTCAGAACGGAGCGCCGCTGGAATCGGTTCAGGCGATGCTTGGACACGCCGACCTTTCGACGACACAGGCGGCATATGTGAGCGCGGGGGTGGAGCGGATGCAGCGCGTATATCATGCCGCGCATCCCAGAGGATGAGTGAGAGAATAACCCTCCGGGGGATGCACATGCCGCGCAGAGGAAACTGTCTGCTTGCGCAGACGCGCGGCAGCGCGAGAATCCCGCAAGGCGGGATTCTTTTTATTCTGATTACCCTGGAGCGCTCTGCCTTATCTGCCACAGACGTGCGGCTTATGCTTTCAGGAATTCTGCTCCGGAGCGAGACAGGTTACCGGCGCGTCAAAGCTGGGGTTGAATGCGTAGAAGTTCCTTGCGTCCAGTCCATCCTGGACAGTGCGCATGGCTTCTCCGAAACGCTGGAAGTGAACCACCTCGCGGGCACGCAGGAAGCGAATCGGGTCGACCACATCAGGATCCTTTACCAGGCGAAGAATGTTGTCATACGTGGTGCGGGCTTTCATTTCCGCGGCCAGATCCTCTGACAGATCCGTGAGCGGATCCCCGGTCGACTGAAATTCTGTCGCACAGAAAGGAGCGCCGCCCGCGGCTTGTGGCCACACGCCGATCGTATGATCCGCGTAATAGGGGGCAAAGCCTTCTTTTTCAATTTCTTCCGGAGATAGCCCCGGGTCAGCTGGTGAATGATCGTCGCGACGATCTCCAGGTGAGCGAGTTCCTCGGTGCCGACATCGGTAAGGATGGCGGAAACGGTTCCGTTCGGTGAAGTGTAGCGCTGGGAAAGATAACGCATGGATGCGCCCATCTCGCCGTCCGGACCGCCGTACTGACTTAAAATGACCTGCGCCAGCTTCGCGTTCGGGGTTTTGATATTTACCGGATATTCCAGTCTTTTCTCATAATACCACATTAATTTTCACCTCCTTCCCACGGCCACGTCTGACGGATCCACTTTATGCTACAGGGAGCTCCGGGACTGCCCTGGCCGTAGCGCAGCGGACCATATTTTTCCTCATAAAGGCGCAGCGCATGGTCGCGTTTGTGCTTGTATCCACGAAAAGCCTCCCGCGCGTTCTCGTCGTTCGGGTGAGTATCCAGGTACAGCATCAGATCGTAGGCGCAAAAGCTTGCTTCGTCCAGATACTGGAGAAGCTGGCATGGGTTGCCGGACGGGATTTCCGGGACATCGGCCGTGCGGCTGTAATCCTCTGTGCAGGCGCAATCCTTTGCAACGCGGGAATAACCATCCGTCGCACAGCCACAGCTATCCGCTCCGCGGGATCGCCCGTCCGGGGGTGTGCCCATGCCCGGACGGCTGCCCATCATACCGCGCATGTTTCTTCCGTTTCCGTACATAGCTCCATCTCTGTTCACCGGCATTTTCCTCCTTTTCCGCAAAATGGTTTACAAAGACTCTGAAACACGGTGCCGACCTTCAGGGCGGTACAGGGATCATAGGGCGTTTCCCATGTCTGGTAAGGTAAATAGCTCATCGCAAGCGGCACATCCGCTTCTGTCAAATGATAGTAAACGCTGTCGACCATGGCATTTTGGGTATCCATGCATCCGCAGCTCTGACTTTGAATGTCTGACATAATATCTCCTTTCTGAAAACAGGTTCTCTATAGAATATGAGGTTTTCCCCATGATTGTTAGTGTATCCGAAAAATCTTCTCTTAACACTGGAAAATCACAGCGGGATATGTTATGATAACCACATTGTAAATGAAGGGAACATTTAAGGGGATTTTTTCAGTTTTTTTAAGGGGATATTTTTATGGCAGTAAGAACAGGAAACTTACGCCCGGTGCAAAAGAAGAAAGCAGTTTCCGGAGGGAGCGGGCATTTCTTTGTAAGCCGATCGGCAGATGTGGAGCAGGATTATTTTGATTATAATCTTCTGGCGGTAGTCATTCTGCTGACCTGCTTCGGGCTGATTATGTTGTATAGCTCCAGCGCCTATGAGGCGATTGTGGAAAATAACGATGATATGGTCTACTTCCGCAAGCAGGCGATTATCAGCGCCGTGGCGATTGTCTGCGCGCTGATCGGCTCTCAGATCGATTATCACCGGCTGGCGGATTTCGCGCTGCCGCTTTATGTGGTCTCGACGGTGCTGCTGATTATTACAAAATACGTCGGCATTGAGGTCAATGGCGCAAGGCGCTGGCTGGGGACGAACTCTTTTTCCTTTCAGCCGGCAGAGATTGCGAAGCTGGCGGTGATTCTGCTGCTGCCGACCCTGATCTCGAAGATGGGGTATAAGTTCCGGGGATGGAAGCCGGTGCTGATTATCGGTTCCTTTGGCCTGGTGACGACCTTCTGTACTTATTATTTTACGGATAACCTGAGCACGGCGATCATTATTCTGGGCATCACGGTCGCGATGATTTTTGTTGCGCATCCGAAGACCGTTCCGTTTGTAGTGGGGGGTCTGGTCTGCGTGATCGTTGTCACGATTCTCGTGATCTGGATTATTACCGGAGACGTCAGCGGCGGCTTCCGAATCACGCGTATCCAGGTCTGGCTGCACCCGGAGGACTACGCGAGCGGGAGCGGATATCAGATTTTGCAGGCACTTTACGCAATTGGCAGCGGCGGATTTTTTGGCAAGGGTCTGGGAAACAGCACCCAGAAGCTGGGGTCCCTTCCAGAGGCGCAGAATGACATGATTTTCTCTATTATCTGCGAAGAGCTTGGCCTGTTTGGGGCCGCGCTGGCGATGCTGCTGTTTGTCTTTTTGCTGTACCGGCTGGTGATCATCGCGCAGAACGCGCCGGACTTGCTTGGCTCCCTGATCGTGTGCGGGATTTTTGTGCATATTGCGCTGCAGGTGATTTTGAATATCGCCGTGGTGACGAACCTGATCCCGACGACGGGAATTACGCTGCCGTTTATCAGCTATGGCGGCACGTCGATTCTGTTTCTGATGGCAGAAATGGGTCTGGCGCTTGGCGTGTCGCGGCAGATTAAATTTAAGGGAGAGTAAATCCGGGTACCACAGATCGCTGAGTATCCGCAGAGGCAGGATCTGTCCTGTCTGAAAGATATAGATTTACGAAAAAGAGGAGAATATGATGGGAAATGTAAAAACACGTTTTGCACCAAGCCCGACCGGGCGGATGCATGTGGGAAACTTAAGGACCGCGCTTTATGCCTATCTGATCGCGAAGCATGAGAATGGCACCTTTATGCTGCGCATCGAGGATACCGACCAGGAGCGCCTGGTGGAGGGAGCGGTGGATATTATCAACCGCACACTGGAAAAGACGGGCCTGGTCCATGATGAAGGGCCGGATAAGGATGGCGGCGTCGGGCCGTACGTTCAGAGTGAGCGGCAGAAGGCCGGCATTTACATGAAATACGCGAAGGAGCTGGTGGAAAAAGGCGAAGCGTATTACTGTTTCTGCACGAAGGAGCGTCTGGAGTCCCTGAAGCAGGAGGTTGCGGGCAAGGAAATCTCCGTTTATGATAAGCATTGCCTGCAGCTTTCAAAAGAGGAAGTCGAGGAAAAGCTTGCTTCCGGTATTCCGTGGGTGATCCGTCAGAACGTGCCGCGGGAAGGGACGACGAAGTTTGAGGATGAGATTTATGGGACCATCGAGGTTCCGAATGAGGAGCTCGATGATATGATCCTGATCAAGTCAGATGGCTTTCCGACCTATAATTTTGCCAATGTGGTGGACGACCATCTGATGGGCATCACGCATGTAGTGCGAGGCAATGAGTATCTCTCTTCCGCGCCGAAATACAACCGTCTCTATGCAGCCTTCGGCTGGGAGGTGCCGGTCTATGTACACTGCCCGCTGATCACGGACGCAGAGCACAAAAAGTTCAGCAAGCGTTCCGGCCATTCTTCCTTTGAGGATTTGCTGGATCAGGGCTTCGTTTCTGAGGCGATTATCAACTACGTGGCTCTGCTTGGCTGGTGCCCGGAGGATAATCGTGAGATTTTCTCCCTGCCGGAGCTGGTGGAGGCATTTGACTATCATCATATGAGCAAGTCGCCGGCGGTTTTTGACATGCAGAAGCTCCGCTGGATGAATGGGGAATACCTGAAAGCCATGGACGCTGATGTGTTCTATGAGGCGGCGCTTCCTTATTTAAAGCAGGCGATCACGAAGGATCTGGATCTGCGCAAGATTGCGGCGATGGTCAAGACGAGGATTGAGATTTATCCGGATATCCTGGAGATGGTGGATTTCTTCGATAAAATGCCGGAATACGATGTCGCGCTGTACACAAATAAAAAGTCAAAATCGACCGCTGTGACGAGCCTGGAGGTATTGAGGGACTTGCTTCCCCGCCTGGAGGCGCAGGAGGATTTTAGCAATGATGCACTGTTTGCCCTGCTCAAAACTTATGTAGAGGAAAAGGGCTGCAAGGTGAATTTCGTGATGTGGCCGGTCCGCATCGCTGTTTCCGGGAAAACCATGACGCCGGCCGGGGCGACCGAGATTATGGACGTCCGGGGAAAAGCGGAGTCGATCGCGCGGATCCGCGCGGCAATCAGAAAGCTGGAGGACTCACATGGCATTCAGTGAGGCTCAGGAAAGGGCGATCGCTCACAAAGACGGTCCGGCCATGGTATTGGCCGGGCCGGGTTCCGGAAAAACCCTCGTTATTACACAGAGAACCAAGTACCTGATTGATACGTATCAGATCAATCCGCGGGAAATCCTTGTTATTACATTTACAAAGGCTGCCGCGCAGGAAATGCAGGGACGGTTTCAGACGATCTGCGGTCGTGGGGGAGTGACATTTGGCACCTTCCACGCGGTCTTTTTCGGTATCTTAAAACACGCGTATCATTATACCGCCGCGAATGTGATGAGTGAGGATACCAGAATGAAAATGATCCGGGAAATCTATACGCAGCGCAGTACGTCCTTTACTCAAACAGCCGGAATATCTGCCCGGAGCGCCGCATACAGGCCGGACGCTTCCTCTGAAGGCAGCGTTCCGCAGGCGGCAGTTCGGCCGGAAATGTCGGATTCTGCAAACAATGAGACGGAGGCAGACACCATAGCCGGGATCGCTGCTGAGATCAGTGCAGTCAAAAACGAACACATCTCCCTGGAGCATTATTACGCCCGCTCCTGTTCGGAGGATGTCTTCCGGGATGTTTACCGCAGCTATGAAGAAATACACCGCCAGCAGCGTCTGCTGGATTTTGACGATATGCTCACTTACACCTGGGAGCTGCTCACCGGGCGGGAGGATATCCTGCATGCCTGGCAGGAACGCTGGCATTATATCCTGGTAGACGAATTTCAGGACATCAATCTGCTCCAGTACGAGATCCTGCGGCTTCTGGCCGCCCCGCGGAATAATCTTTTTATTGTCGGGGATGACGATCAGTCCATCTACCGCTTTCGGGGAGCGAAGCCGGAAATTATGCTGAATTTTCCCAAAGATTATCCACAGGCCGAGACCATCCTTCTGGATCAGAATTTCCGCTCTACCGGAAAAGTGGTCGGCGGAGCCTTGAAAGTGATCGGAGAAAACAAACATCGTTTTTCCAAAAAAATCCGTTATGTCCGCCCGGATGGGATTCCCATCGACATTCGTGAATTTCAGGATCCGGAGCACGAGAGCCTGTATCTGGTGCAGCAGATCCGGAAACGGGCAGAAGAAGAAGGGGTTCCCTGGCAGGATATGGCAATCCTGGTACGCACCAACCAGGGGGCAGGTCCGATTGCGGAACGGCTGACGGAGTTCAACATTCCTTTTCTGATGCGGGAAACGCTGCCAAGTGTGTACGAACACTGGATTGCGAAGGATCTGTTTGCGTACCTTCATCTCGCATATGAGGGTCTGCACCGGACGGAATTTCTCCGGGTCATGAACCATCCGAAGCGTTACATCAGCCGGGATGCGGTCAGCGCGGCGACTGTACGCCCTTCGCGGTCGGCAGAGGAGGCTTATAAGAAGGCGGCGCAGCCTCTGCGGAACACAGGGACGCCCGGAGAGATTTCCTTTGCCAGGCTTCATGCGTATTACCGGGACAAAGAGTGGATGGAGGATCATCTGGTGAATTTCGAGGCGGACCTGAAGCTTCTGCCAAATCTGAAGCCCTATGCCGCAGTGAACTATATCCGCTACGGGATGCAATACGAAAAATACCTGCGCGAATACGCCTCAGCGCGGCGGCTGAAAGCAGAGGAGCTCCTGGAGATTCTGGATGAGATTCAGCAGGGGGCGAAGCCCTATGAGAGTGTCTCCGAGTGGTATGCGCATATCGAAGAGTATAAGGCCGCGCTCGAAGAGAACCGCAGAAAGGCTCAGAAAAACGGCGCGGAGGCGATCACGATCGCGACGCTTCACGCTTCGAAGGGGCTGGAGTTCCCGGAGGTGTTTCTCCCGGATGTGAATGAGGGGATTCTGCCGCACCACCGCGCGTCCCTGGAGGCGGATTTCGAGGAAGAACGTCGTCTTTTCTATGTAGGCATGACCAGGGCAAAGGATCGGCTCCATATATTTTACACGAAAGAACGGTATGGGAAAAAACTGGAACCTTCCGGATTTCTGGATGCGTTTCTGGAGTGACGCTCTTTCGCGCGAATTTCTGGTGATTTTCGTGGTTCGCAGGCTTTTTGGCGTTTTTTGTGACTTTTTCTGCCAGAATTGCTATTGATTGGAGAGAAAGAAATGCAAATTTTATATTGAAATCTTTCGCAAACAGGGTTATAATGTAGCCTGTAAGTTTGGTTGCACAGAAAGCCTCACTGTCAGAAGACGGTGAAAGAATTGATTTTCAAATGTGATTTACAATATTTTACGTGGAGTACATACTTATGGAAATGACCGGACAGGCAAATACCGGCAAGACGGCCGGTGCAGAGAATACCGGGAAGACGGCCGGAAGAACAGCGGGGAAGATGAACGCCGGGAATCAGACGGAGAGAACAGCCTGGGGAAGCAGGCAGGCCAGACAGGGCACTATGGATGCCGGGGCAGTCGGCTTATCGCAGCAGGCGCAGGCACAGGCGATGACGCGCCAGCGTCCGCAGCAGCAGCCCGAGCAGATTGATCTGAAGGAGCTCTTTTTCATGCTCCTCGCGCACTGGAGGATGATTTTGCTCGCCACTCTTGCGGGGGCGGCTTTGCTGGGCGCTTACAGTACTTTTTTGCTTTCGCCTTCCTATGAGACGACGGCTTCGATTTATATCACCAGCACAGATTCTTTGATCAGTATATCGGATTTACAGCTTTCCGCGGCGCTGACCGAGGACTACGCGAAGATCATCAAGAGCAGAACTGCGTTGAATAAGGTGATTGACGAGCTGGGGCTGGATCTCAATTATAAGGCTCTTGGGAACCTGATTTCCGTGAGCAATCCGGATTCGACACACATTGTGGAGATTACCGTCACCTGCAGTGACCCGGAGCTTTGCCGCGACATTGCGAACGCACTGGTGGATATCGGTGTGAACCAGATTTATCAGGTGATAGGCAGCAGTATGCCGACAGTCATTGATTTTTCTGCCGCAGAGTCGGTGGAGGAGATCACGGAAAGCCTGTTTTCCTGGCTGGTAAAGGGTGGCCTGCTTGGCTGTGTACTTGTCTGCGCGATCCTTGTTCTGCGCTCGTTGCTGGATACGACTTTGAAGACAGAAGAGGATATTGAGAAGTACCTGGGACTTCCGGTACTCAGCAGTATCCCTTATTATCAGGAACTATAGAGAAAGGAGCCATACTATGGCTGAGTATGAACCTCTGTGGACGATGCCGGGTCAGAAGCCTGAACAGGCGGAGAAAACGATCATCACCCCGAAGTTTGAACCACTCCCTTTTCGTGTAAAAGAGGCAGTAAATATCCTGCGGGGCAATATCCAGCTCAGCGGATATGATATTAAGCTGATTTCCGTTACGAGTGCGGTGCCGGATGAGGGAAAATCTTCCATATCCTTCCATCTGGCGAACAGCTTTGCCGGCTTGGGGAGGAAGACGCTTTTCCTCGACTGTGATATCCGCAAATCCGTGATCCGGGAACGTTATGAGATTGAAGGAAAGTTTGATGGTCTGACGGAATTTCTGATCGGTAAATGTTCGATTCCGGAGATTGTAAAGCATACGAATGAGGAGTCTTTGGATGTGATTTTGACAGGCGCACAGTCGCCGAATCCAAGCGAGCTGATTTCTGGCGATCGCTTCCAGATGCTCTGCAAGTGGTGCAGACAGAAGTACGATTACGTCATTATGGATACGCCGCCGGTGAATACGGTGATTGACGGCACACTGATTTCCAAGCTTTGTGATGGCACAGTTCTGGTGGTTGTGAGCGGCCAGACCGAGCGGAATCAGGCGCTGAAAGCCAAACGCCAGCTGGAATATGCGGATGTGCACATTCTCGGCGTCGTGGCGAACAAGGTGGGCGCACAGAAAAACGGTTATGGATATGGCTATGGTTACGGCTATGGCTATGGTTATTATAATAATAAATACTATAACAAATATGAAGACGAAGAGCCGGGTGAACACGGCAAGGGTCGATGAGCGGCAAAGTAGCCGATGACAGGGAGCATGATGGATCGCAGCTTGCAGATCGTCATCAGGAAGACGCCCACAGTCAGGAACATCATTCGAGGCACCATCATCGGCATCATCGCCACCATTCGAGCCATAGTCGCCGTGCGAGAAAGAGGAAAATCTTTCTTTCCAGTGCAGCAGTCGTGATGGTTGTTATTGGTATCGCTTTTGGACTGGTTCGCCAGGCATGGATCCGTCAGCAGAGCCTTCAGGTTACAGCGGAGAACACGTATGATGTGAGTGCAGAGGGCTATCGCGAGATTGAAAGTGACGGAGAGACCTGGACTTATAACAATCTGGTGACCACTGTTCTTTTTGCGGGTGTGGATTCCTCTGGAGCCATGGAGACAAGCAAGCGCTATGGAACCGCGGCACGGGCGGACAGCATTGAGCTGATCGTTATGGATAAGTACAACAACCGGCTGTCGATTGTCGCTATCAATCGCGATACGATGACCGAGATTCGCCGTTATTCTTCTGTCGGGAATGATGACGGGCTTTATACTTCTCATCTTGGATATGCTTATACCTGGGGAAATGGAGGCACAGCCAGCTGTAAGAATCTCGTGGAAGCTGTTTCTCTGCTTTTTGGAGAGATCCCGATTCTGGACTATGTGGTGATGAATCAGGATTCGATGGTTTACGTCAATGACCTGGTCGGAGGCATCACAGTTACAGTGCCGAATTCGGAGCTTGCCGGAGAATATCCGGAGCTGACGGAGGGCGCGGTTGTTACACTGGATGAGACGAATGTCCGTGCGTTTTTGCAGTATCGCGATACCTCAGAGGATTTCAGTAATGTGGGGCGTATGGAACGCCAGCAGGCGTATATAACTGCCTATATTGAGACTGTCCGCCAGATGAGCACCTCCGAGATCGAGTCTGCCTGGGACTATCTGACGGAGATGGAGGATTATCTGCAGACCAGCATTACCCGAAGCCAGTATCTGGATCTGGCCGAGCTGGTGCAGAGCCTGGATTTCTCAGAAGCCAACTACATCCAGCTGGAAGGAGAGGACGAAGCGGGAGAGTATCACGATGAATTTTATGTCGATGAGGACGCTTTGCAGGAATTAATTCTTGACCTTTTTTATATAAAGGATTAAACTGTTTCCAAACCGTGTAAACTTGCGCGGGTTGAAATAAAACAAAAACCCCAAAAAATTTTTATGAAATGGAGGAGCGGTTATGAGGAAAAGAATAATAGCGTTGGTGCTGGCCTTGAGCATGGTATCCGGCGCGACACTTTCAGCGGGTGCTGCGGGCAGTATCTCGGATTTACTTCCGGAGAGTGTGACCTTAGAGGCAGGAGCCATCGAAGAAGGCGCACAGCTGATTGTGCAGGAGGCGGACACAAGCGCTTATGAGAATGAGACGGTTGCGGCAGCGGTAGCACAGTTCAATGACGATACGGATGATACGGTAACTACCGTTAAGAACGTCCTGGACGTACTCGAAGAAGATGTTTCGGACAATGCCACAATATAAGGGACAAACATTGTGGTAAACCCGACGCTTTATGAACCGGTGACTACTTTCTTTGACCTTGCCATTCAGGAAAGCAGCGGCGAAGTTCACTACAATAATGACGGTTCGATTACGGCTACTTTGACTATGGAAGTAGCGAAGGAGAAGGATGCCAGTACGCTGATGTTTATCCAGATTGATCCGACGACCGGAGATGTATATTATATCCTGATTGATTCTCTGGATGCGGATACGGGTGAAATTACAGCCACCTTCCCGACACTTGGCCCGGTGATGCTGGTAGAGAGGTCTACGATCGTTGTGAAGGATACGACGACGGATCAGTATACAGACAGGACGGTCGCTGAGATCGTGGATGAATTTGAAGGTCAGACGAGAGATATCGAGCAGACTGCTGTGCTCCAGTCGATGATTGATAAGTCGGAGACTTACCGTGAGTTGTATGCAAAGACATATACCGATGAAGACGGTAATACACAGTACGAGACCGAGATTGATGAGGAGACGGGAGAGGTTCACTATGTGCCGAATGAGACTTTCTCCTTCACGGTTGCGGATAAAAATGCTTCGAATTATGGAGAGACGATAACGATTACAGCGGCTGACTATACCAGCGCAAGCGGGTTTGCTGACATTGCGATTCCGCAGGGCACAGATGAGGATGACAACCCTCTGTACAGCTATGAAATGGATGGTTATTACGACGCGGAAGCGCACCGTGATATCAATAACATTGACTGGTATCGGATTGCGTTAATGGGGGATTCGGATCTGGATGAAGAGAAAGCCGAGAATAATATGGATCTCCTGACAGAGATTGCTCCTTTCGTGCTGACGGACAGCTATGTACAGCTGTTTAATACGGAAACCGGTGAGGTGACCTATATCTATGAGCCGACAATTTATTTCACCTACCTTGACGACGATGAGGACGAGACGGAGGTGGAAACCGAGGCTCTGGTTGAGGCGGAAACGGAAGATCTGACCGAGTCGGAGACGGAAGCGGATACAGAAGTGGCGGAAACGGAGACCTCCAACAGTCTGAATAACTGGTATATTTATGATGAGGACAAAGACGATGACGAGAAGCCGGTTATCGTAATCAATGGCCAGTATTATGCGCTGGGATCGTTCATGATCTTTATGCCGAGCTCAACGGCAGTGGATCGTTCCTGATCTTTATGCCAAACACGCCGGAAGGCTGATAACGATTAAATCTGCAGGTGTCCCACTGTTTGCCCCGGCAAAAGTGGGACACAGATTTCACGGGATCTGGATTAAGTAAAATAACTCATGTCTAATAGTATAAGAATCAGAAAGGAGCCATATGGGCAGATCAAGAGGAAGTTATAGAAAAAAACGGAGTCCGCTTCTCATGGTACTGTATGTGCTCGTGGTAGCGCTTCTGATTGCCTGTATCGGCTATTTTTACTATCTTTCCAAACAGCAGAGCGAGGCCTACGAGGATCGTAAGGCCGCGCTTCAGTCGGAGGAAGAATATCAGTCTCTCACAGAAAGCCCGGAGACGGATTTGAAGACCCTGGAAGGCGCTCTGAGCGATGACAATGATGACAGTGAGGCGGAATCCGAGCTGAACGATGACGATGAGGAAGAGTCCTCCCAGTCGGAGGATGAGACAGAAGAGGAGTCTGCATCGGAGACGGACAGCGAAGAGGAATCCACGTCGAATGACGAAAGTGAATAGATAACCTCTCCATAAAAGTAAAAATAAAAACCATCTGTGTATCGGCCATTGCCAAAGCACAGGTGGTTTTTCAATTGCGCAAAATCGTGCAGAAAATGGATGGCTTTGCAGGCATTATTCGGACAAAAGCGCATCCTCTTCGTCTGCTTCCACGAACTCATCATACTCCAGGCTGTCCATCCATTCATCGAAGCCGTCAGAAGCAGCTTCGTATTCTTCGTCGCTCTCAATATTTTCCAGGACGGGCATACCATTCTCATCGTGATAACGATACAGGAAGACTTCGCCATCCTCATTGACGCCCTGCTCATTCAGGGGCAGCAGAGCGATGTAGTTCTTCCCGGCCGCATGGTAGAGGGTCAGGATCTGGCACTCCAGCACTTCGTCATTGTCCAGGGTCAGAGTAATTGTGGCGCCGCCACATTCTTCCGTGCAACCCTCGCAGCTGCCGCTGCAGTTTTCAAATTCACTCATTTCTCATACCTCTCTTATTCCGGATGGGATGTTCCGCTTCCGGTTCGTTTACGCGTGTGGTTCTCTGCCGTTGGCGGGACGCCGCAGGGATTGCTCCTGAAAAAGGAGAGAAACACGAGAACCCGGCTGCACCTACTTTAGCAGATGCGGTACAAAATAGCAAGCAATTTATCTTGTTTTCTGCAAATGTTCATGTTATAGTAAACGTAACTGTGAAAGAATAGAGCCGTTACTGTGAAAGAAGTGAATCAGAAACGGACATAAATGACCGGGGAGAATAATCATGAAGCTGATTTCGTGGAATGTGAATGGCCTGCGCGCCTGTGTGCAGAAGGGGTTTCTCGACTATTTTAAGGAAGCGGATGCGGATGTGTTCTGCCTGCAGGAGACGAAGCTGCAGGAGGGGCAGATTGAGCTGGATTTACGTCCGTACCAGTACTGGAATTACGCCGTGAAGAAAGGATATTCCGGCACTGCCATCTTTGCGAAGAGGGAACCGCTCTCTGTCGCGTACGGCATTGGGATCGAGGAGCATGACCAGGAAGGCCGCGTGATCACGCTGGAGTATGAGGAGTTCTATCTGGTGACGGTCTATACGCCGAACTCGAAGGATGGTCTGGCGCGTCTGCCCTATCGAATGCAGTGGGAGGATGCGTTCCTGGCATATCTGAAGCATCTGGAGGAGAAGAAGCCGGTTGTTTTCTGCGGCGATCTGAATGTCGCGCACGAGGAGATTGACCTGAAAAACCCGAAGACAAATCATAAAAACGCGGGCTTTACGGACGAGGAGCGGGGAAAGTTCAGTCATTTGCTGGAAAGTGGGTTTACGGATACGTTTCGCTATTTTTACCCGGATCAGGAGGGGATTTACAGCTGGTGGTCGTATCGGTTCCGTGCCAGGGAGAAGAACGCGGGGTGGCGGATTGACTATTTCTGCGTATCGGATTGTCTGAGAGATCGCCTGCAGGATGCGAAGATCCATACGGAGGTATTTGGCTCCGACCATTGCCCGGTGGAGCTGACGGTGGATCTGTGAGTTGTGTATCGGGAAGAACGGAGGACGGTATGAAGGATTACGAATTTAGGATTTTGCAGGATGAGAACAGAACTCCGGGAACAAGGGTTTGCAGGGATGGGGTGCATTTTGGCTTTTACGCTTCGGAGGCTGGGACTCCGAAGCTCTTGCTTTATAAAAAAGGCAGTGAGAAAATTGCTTTCACGCTTCCCTTTCCGGAGCCGTCCGCACCGGGGAATTTCTACTCAATGAAGGTGAAGCTTCCGTCAGATGACTTTGAGTATAATTTTCTGGACGGGGATCAGGTGGTCACGGATCCATACGCCAGGAGGCTGGCCGGGAGAGAGAGCTACGGGAAGGCGCCGTCCTTCTCTCCTCATGGGCTGCGCGGTGCGTTTGTGACGGGGAAATATTCCTGGGGCGATGATCGGCTTCCGGAGCTTCCTTTTCATGAAGTGGTGATGTATCATCTGCATGTCCGGGGTTTTACCATGCACAGGAATTCCGGCGTCAGAGAGAAAGGAACCTTTTCTGGCCTGCGGCGGAAAATTCCTTATCTGAAATCGCTTGGAGTGAATCAGGTGAAGCTGATGCCAGTGTATGATTTTTCAGAGCTGGAGATTCCAGAATATCTTTTCCGGCATAGTATTTCCGGACAGGATACCAGGCAGGAGAAGCGCATTCCGGGGATTGCGGTGAATCATGCGGAGGAAGGTGTGGAAAATGTGGTTCCGGAGTCTTCCATGACGCCCGAAGAGCTTCTGGCGCATGCGTTTGACCGGCCGCAGATGACGGAAAAGGATTTCCGGAAGAATTACTGGGGGTACGGGCCGGGGTTTTATTTCGCGCCGAAAGCGTCCTATGCGTCTACTGACCGGGCGGATATTGAGTTTAAGGATCTGGTGAAAGCACTTCACGTGAATGGGATGGAAATCATCCTCGAGTTTTCCTTTGACACGGCCACGGATATCGGAATGATCTGTGACTGCCTGACATACTGGGCGGAAGAGTACCATGTAGATGGTTTTTCGATTGTTGGGCGCGACGCGCTTTCTGCGGAGCTTGCGAAGCTGCCACTGTTCGTGAACCGGAAGCTGCTCTGCAGCTGGTTCCCGGACGATACGATAAGAGAAAATGTAAAAGAAAATCAGAAGGCGAACAATCCGGGCGATACGAAGAGAAACCAGACGCACCAGGAGAACCGGAAGCACCAGATCACGCAGTCGAACGACGGCTTTATGAATGATGCGCGTCGGCTCCTTAAGGGGGACGCCGGTATGCTTGAGACTTTTGGTTACCGGACACGCCTGAACCCGGACGGATGTGCACAGATCAATTATATGACGAATCATGACGGATTTACCATGCTGGATCTGGTCTCTTATAATATGAAATACAACGATGAGAACGGCGAAATGGGACGGGATGGCCCGGATGCAAATTTCAGCTGGAACTGTGGCGAGGAGGGGCCATGCGCGAAGCGTAAGATCACGCAGCTGCGCCTGCAGCAGCGCAAAAATGCATATGCGATGCTGCTGCTCTCGCAGGGTACGCCGATGCTGCTGGCAGGGGATGAGTTTGGCAACACACAGCATGGCAATAACAATCCGTGGTGTCAGGACAATGAATGTACCTGGCTTGACTGGAGCCGTTCGAAGGTCAACCGGGAGCTGACAGAGTATGTCCGGGCGCTGATTGCGTTCCGGAAAAAGCATCCGATGCTGCACCAGAAATCCCAGCCGCAGTGCGCGGATTATCGTTCCACTGGCTATCCGGACCTTTCTTACCATGGGGAACGGGCCTGGTATGGGGATATGCGGCACTCCAGCCTCCACATGGGCTGTATGTATTCCGGTTGCTATGCGGGTGAGCAGAGCTTCCTCTATATTGCCTGGAATTTCCACTGGGAAGAGCAGCAGTTTGCGCTGCCGCTTTTGCCAGATCTGTGTTCCTGGTACCGTGTGATGGATACGAGTCTGCCGGTCAGCTTTTTGCCGCCGGACGAACAGGAAATGCTGGAGAATGTCCGCACCTTCACGGCTCCGCCGCGGACGGTGGTTGTGCTGGAGGGCAGAGCGTCGCTGTAAAGAAGCAGAAAAGACTGGAAATGAAACGGAGAGAAGGGTGGAACACCAGATGGAACGTCATCATTCCGGAAACAGGATTACATGGAGAAAAATCAGGGGACATCTGAAAACAATCACGGAGCACAAGTTTCTGGTGCTCCGGCATTGCTTTCGCATTGGCCTTTACTGGCAGGGACTGACCCATGACCTGTCGAAATATACACCGACGGAGCTGATTGAAGGCTTCCGTTATTATGAGGATGGGAAAAGCAGCCCGAACAATGGGGAGCGCCAGGACAAGGGCTATTCCGACGCCTGGATGCATCATAAAGGGCGCAACCGCCACCATTATGAGTACTGGCAGGACTATCGGCTGCAGTCGGATCAAAAGAAGAATCTGGGCGTGCCATATCCGCTGCAGGCGGTGCAGATGCCGCGCAGATACGTCGCCGAGATGTTGATGGATCGCATCGCGGCTTCTAAGAATTATAACAAAGAGAATTACACACAGCATGATTCCCTCGCTTATTTTGAAAAAGGAAGAGGGCGTACGCTGATGCATCCGCAGACCGAGAAGGAGTTACGCGGGATGCTGCGAATTCTCGATGAGCGGGGCGAGGAGGAGCTGATGCGGTTTGTGCGGGATTATTATCTGAAAGGATATCCGATCTGAAGGACCTTTGCTGCCGCCTCTTCGGCTGAGGTGGCAGCGATCTGAGACAGAGTGTCGGGCGGATGACCGTCTGACGCTCATTTTTTTTGCCTTTTTTTGCAAAGGGCGGCTGCCGTCGTTTTGATACTGAGCGCGATTTCTTTCAGTGACTTTCGGTTTGACAGGCTTTTTTTCTTTCCGCCGTCGTCTTTCAGATAAATCATCTGCCCGTTTTCATCAATTTTCTCAAGCCGGACATATTCCATCGTGTCCGTCGGCAGCTTCTGGCGCGCGAGCTCTTCTTCTACGATCCGCTTGATAATGTAGTAGAGTGTCGCGAAGATCGGGACGCCGACAATCATGCCGACGATGCCGAGCAGATTGCTGAACAGCAGGATGGCCACCATCACCCAGAACGCAGATACGCCGGTCGAGTCTCCGAGGATGCGCGGCCCGATGATATTTCCGTCAATCTGCTGCAGGAGCAGAATAAAGAACGCAAAAACAAGCGCCTCCAGCGGATGGGTAAACAGCAGCAGAAGACCGCAGGGGATCGCGCCGATAAACGGTCCAAATACAGGAATGATATTTGTCACGCCGATGACAACGCTGATCAGCAGCGCATAGTGTATGTTCAGGATAGACAGACAGGGGAAGCAGATCACGCCGACGATGATGGAATCAATGATTTTCCCGGTGATAAAGCCACTGAAAATGAGGTTCGCCTGCCGAAAGATATCCAGGATCCAGTCCGCTGCGCCTTTGTGGTGACAGATGGCGTACAGCAGCTTCTTGCTCTGGCCGATGAAGCGCTCCTTGGACATCTGTGCGTAGACCAGCACAATCAGAGCGACAAACAGATTGACAATGCCGCTGATCAGCCCCAGGACGTTCTGCATGATGGCATTGATGGTGATATACAGATTGGTATTGATCCAGTCTGTGGCGGTGGAGATCATATTGATGATAATGTCATACACCTCAGGGTTCCACTCATTGACCCGGTCCAGGTAGCTGTTGATTGTTTTCTGAATTCCCGGCAGATCGCTGATCAGCCCATTGATGGTCTCTCCAAGCCGTGGTACCAGGCGGCTGATGATGAGAAACAGCAAAAATCCAATCAGCACCAGAACCGTCAGAAGCGTCAGGATACGGGCAGCAGTCTGATTCATATTGCATTTCCGCAGCCTGCGCTCGCCGAACTGGATGAGCGGATCCAGGACATAGGCCAGCCCCAGCCCCAGCCAGATGGCAGCCATGGACTTGATGACAGAATTGAGCCCTTTCAGTATGGAAGAACCGTTTAGCAGAAGAAAGTAAAACGCAATGACCGCTGCTAATGTTAAAAATACAGCGCTGCACCAGATCAGCGCTTTTTTCCAGGTTGATTTCATTTCAATTGCTCCCCTCCATCCATCAGGTCAGCGATTGTGATCGTGTAGAAAAAATCATGAACCAGATTGTCAAAACGCTGCCACATGCGAAGCGTGGGGCAGACTTCGGAGCGTTTACAGGGATCTGCGTCTTCCGTAAGACAGGCAACCGGTGCGAGAGTGCCTTCCGTGAGAGAGAATCTCGCCGACCGGGTAGTTCTTTGGCTCCCGCGTGAGACGATAGCCGCCGCCTTTTCCGCGCAGTCCTTTTAAAAGCTTCTCCTTTACCAGAACTTTTAAGATGATTTCGAGATATTTTTCCGAAATTTCCTGCCGCGCGGCAATATCTTTTAATGGGATATATTCATCCCCCTGCTGGTGTTCTGCAAGGTCTACGATTACACGCAGCGCGTAGCGTCCTTTTGTCGAGATCATGTCTGGCCTGCCCTCCGAATACAGTAAAAATAGTAACACGAAATTATTTATATGGAACTGATTATAGCGCAAAAGAAATCGGTTTTCAATCAGATTTCTGCTGGAGATTTGTATATTCACCTATTGACATGATAGGTTTATGTTGCTACAATTAAGAACCGATTTTATACGAAGAAAGGCAGTAGTTGAGATGGAAATGGAACTGGAAAAAAAATATATACAGCTGAAAAACAGTCTGAGGGAGATGGGAAGTGTGGCGGTCGCTTTTTCGGGCGGGGTGGATTCCACATTTTTACTGAAAATTGCGTATGATGTGTTGGGCGACCGGGCGCTTGCGGTCACGGCAAAGTCAGCTTCCTTCCCGGAAAGGGAGCTTCGGGAAGCGTCCGCATTCTGCGGGGAGCAGGGAATCCGGCAGGTCATCTGCGAATCGGATGAGCTGAACATCCCGGGTTTTCGTGAGAATCCAGGGAATCGCTGCTACATCTGCAAGAGGGATCTGTTTGAACGGATCCGGAACATCGCGCAGAAACATGGTATCTGCGCGGTAGCGGAAGGGTCGAATACAGACGATCTCGGGGACTATCGGCCAGGTCTTCAGGCAATTCGCGAGCTTGGTATCCTGAGTCCACTGCGGGAAGCGAATTTAAGTAAGGCAGACATTCGTGCGTTGTCGAAGGAGCTGGGGTTGCCGACTTGGGATAAGCCATCCTTTGCCTGTCTTGCCAGCCGCTTCCCATACGGGGAGACGATTACGGAGGAAAAGCTGGCTATGGTAGACCAGGCGGAACAATATCTGATGGAGCTTGGGTTCCGTCAGGTACGTGTGCGGATTCACGGATCGGGGGCTGGAAATACTTCTCTGGAAAATGGTTCTTCTTCCGGTCGTGAGCACCGGATCGCGCGGATAGAGGTTTTGCCGCAGGATTTTGAAAAAATGATGGATGAAAAGCTGCGTGAAAGAATTTACGCGCAGCTTCGGTCAATTGGTTTTTCGTATGTGGCGCTTGACCTGAAAGGCTATCGGACGGGGAGCATGAATGAAACACTTTCTGAGAATGCATAGCCATCCAGCAGCTTCCGCATGTCTGTGGGGAGTTCGCTGACAAAGGAGAGCACTTCCCCGGTGACCGGGTGCGCGAATGTGATGCGGTGAGAATGCAGCATCTGCCGCGGCGCGCGTTCACAGACGGAATCCGGATAATACAGGAAATCTCCGGGCAGCGGATGGCCGATGGATTTCATATGCACACGAATCTGATGGGTGCGCCCGGTCTCCAGGCGTACAGAGGCTAGGGAGAGAATGTCTGGTAACGTGTGACGTCCTTCGGAAGCAGGTGAACTCTGACAGTCGGTAAGGGCAGGAGCCTTGCGCTTACCGATGGCCAGTCTCCGGTAATGAGTCACTGCGCGTTCCCCGTTTTCCGGATCCACGCAGCGCATCAGTGTGGACCCCTCCTGTCTGGCGATGGGCGCGTCAATGGTGCCGCACGCGGGCAGCTGTCCTTCCACAATGGCCAGATATTCCCGGTGAATCTGCCGGTGCGCGGACTGGTCAGAGAGGATCGCGCTGCTTAAGCTGTTTTTCGCGAGGAGCACCAGTCCGGTTGTGTCGCGGTCCAGCCGGGTCACGCAGCGGAAGACGAAGGGGACTTGCTTTGAGGAATAATAGTACATCACAGCGTTTGCGAGCGTATTCTCATAATTTCCCATCGAGGGATGGACGGGCATATCGCTGGGTTTGTCTACGATCAGGACGTCCTCGTCCTCATAGACGACGGAGAGCGGCAGCGGGACCGGCAGAATCTGTTCCGAAGCCGCTGTTTCCTCTACGCGGATGGTAATTTCATCGCCAGGCGTGACCGGCTGATTGCCATATGCCCAGGAACCATTGAGCATAATTCCGTGGTCGGTGCGCTTAAGAAGCGTGAGAACATGATGCGAGCATCCCTTCGCGTGTAGAAAACGTTCCACCGTGAGAGCAGTCCTGCCGGAGCGCGTTTGATTTTTCGATTTTCCTGCCATTGGTACAGGCGCAGCGGCAGACGCGGCCGTTTCCACTGCAGGTGGAAGGACGGCCGCGTCTGCTGCGGATACTGTCCATGAAACAATTCTTACGCCAGAGTTTTTCATATATCATGTTCTTTCTGCTGCGTTCTGTGAGAAACGTTGCTTTCGTTATTTTTTCACCAGCACTTTTTCAATCTCGCAGATGTAGAGCGTATGGTAATCCTTCTGCGGATAGCAGTCATCCTTCATGGCCGGGACCAGAAATGAATCCGGGTCATAGGGCTGCGCGAAGAGCTTTTTGCAGATCATGGCCATCCGGGCTTCCTCGAAATAAGGGGTTTTGCCGTCAAGAGTGACAGTAAGTCCGGCTTTGGTGATCTTATCCTCGTCGCGGCCGGACACGGATCCCAGGTAGCTGTACTGTTTTTTGTATCCGTCTGGCAAAACAGAGATGGAGAGCGTGTCTGAGCTGTCAATGAATTCTTTCGTGTAGCGCTGCGGCCGGATGACGAGGAAAGCGACGTCCTTTCCCCACATGACACCGAATCCGCCCCAGGAAGCGGTCATGGTGTTGCAGGTGCCGTCCGGCTTAGCGGCCGTCACCAGAAGCCATTGTTTCCCGATCAGATCAAAGACATTGTCGGTAAGCTCGGTCGTCTTTACTTCATAAAACATAGCAATATCCTCCTCATTTCGATGCTGTTCTGAACTGTACCCACATTTTAACACAAAATGTGAGATTCTGCAATATAACAGGAAAAAAATAAGTCTTTGTGACAGTTTCATATGTACTGATTCTTTACAAAAATAAAAGCATATAGTACTATTT
>JAJBUL010000046.1 GCA_020860365.1 Clostridiales bacterium
ATACCGACTGCGGAGGCTGTGATCTCATCGATCGTCTCGCCCTTCATCGCGAGAGCAGTGAGATAAGAAGAAATCTGCACGTCACTCGCCTCGCCGCTCATGATTTCCAGCATGACAGCTTCCGCCTCGTCATATGTCAGATCCTGTTTGTTTGTCAGTTTGATAATTGCTTCTTTGATCATAATTGATACCGCCTTTCTTTGTTTTATTGCTTTGTTTTCTCTCTATGTGATACAGCAGGGCCTTCGCAGATAAATGGATAAATCTGCACGGGCTTGATTTTCATTTTGCTGCTGTTTGGAACTGGTTTACAAAGTTTTTCACCACTTGCAGTCCATCTGGGGTCATGACGGATTCCGGGTGGAACTGCACACCGTACACGGGGTACTCCCGGTGTTCGACCGCCATGACTTCCCCGTCCGGCGTCCGCGCAGTCACACGAAGGGTCTCCGGCAGGGTGTCTTCTTTCACGGAAAGGGAGTGATACCTGGCAGCTGTCATTCCGGAAGACAGTCCCTGGAACAGAACACTGTCCGGTTCGATGAGCAGCTGTGACTTTTTACCGTGCATCAGTTCCTTTGCGTAGGTCACGGTCGCGCCAAAAGCCTGGCAGATCGCCTGGTGGCCAAGGCACACGCCAAACATGGGAATGGAGCTGCCTAGCTTCTGAATCATCTCCACACAGATGCCGGCGTCTTCCGGGCGTCCGGGGCCTGGTGAGATGAAAATCGCTTCCTGAGCCATCGCCCGGATCTCATCGACCGTGCAGACATCGTTACGGATGACTTTGATGTCCGGCCTTACCGCGCCGATCAGCTGATATAAATTATAGGAAAAGCTGTCGTAATTATCCACCAAAAGGTACATTATTCCACACCTCCCTCTGCCTGTTCCACCGCGTTGATCACTGCCCGCGCCTTGTTGCAGCATTCCTCAAATTCCTTGTCCGGTACGCTGTCCGCGACAATCCCGGCGCCGGAACGAATTGTGATGCGGCCGTTTTTCTTAAATGCCAGGCGAATGGCAATACAGGTGTCCAGGTTTCCGGCAAAATCCAGATACCCGATCGCACCGCCGTAAACGCCGCGCTTGCGCCCTTCCAGCTCATCGATGATCTGGCAGGCCCGCAGCTTCGGTGCCCCGGAGAGAGTACCTGCCGGCAGAATCGAATCCACTGCGTCCACCGCGTCGCAGTCCTTTCGGATCTGCCCGGCCACCGTTGAGCCGATGTGCATGACATGCGAATACCGCTCAATGGAAAGATATTTTTCCACCTGCACCGTACCAATCTCGCTGATCTTGCCGATATCATTGCGCCCCAGGTCGACCAGCATATTATGCTCAGAGAGCTCCTTTTCATCCGCCAGCAGCTCCTCCTCCAGACGCTGATCTTCCTCATCGGTCGCTCCGCGCGGCCTGGTTCCCGCCAACGGGAAGGTATGAAGCGTACCGTCCTCCAGCTTCACCAGCGTCTCCGGCGAAGCGCCGACCAGTTCCATGTCATCGCTGGAAAAGTAAAACATGTATGGCGACGGGTTCGATGTGCGCAGCAGCCGGTAAGCGTCAAACAGACTTCCCTCCGCATCCGCCTGCATCGGATTCGAGAGAACAACCTGAAAGATGTCCCCCTCCCGAATATAATGCTTGGCCTTCTCTACCATTCCCTTATATTTTTCCCTCGAAAAGCAGGGCGTAATCTTTTCTTTCAGGTGCAATGGGGCGAAATATGCTTTTACGCCGCTCTTTAACAGCTGTTCGATTGCTTTCAGCTTTTCTTCGGCCTCCCGGTAGGAATCCTCCAGCCTCGCCGTATCTACACCACAGATCAGAATCAGCTTCTGCCGGTAATTGTCAAACGCAATCACCCGGTCAAACAGCATCAGATCCGCATCCTGGAAATTTTCCTCATCCTCACCCGTAAACTTCAGCGTAGGCTCGCTGTAGCAGATATAGTCATAGGCAAAATACCCGACCAGTCCACCCGTAAACGGCGGCATTCCCGGCAGTTTCGGGCTTTTGTTCGCCGCGAGAATCTCGCGGATCACTGCCTGTGGACTCTCACTGCGAACCTCTTCTTTCACCTGGCCATCGCCGACGTCTTTTCCACAGCGCAGCTTTACCTGGCCATTCGCGCAGGTAAGCTCCATTGTCGGCGAGTAGCCCAGGAACGTGTACCTTCCCCACTGGTTGTGCGCTTCCGCGCTCTCGAGCATATAGCAGTGGCGGCTCGCCGCCCGCAGCGTCCGCATGACCTCAATCGGTGTAAAGCGGTCGGATAGCATCTCCGTGCATACCGGAATTCTCCGGTACTCACCCGAAGACGCAATCTTTTTTGCTTCCTCTAAAGATGGATACATATTTTTCCTCCTTCTGTCTGGAAAACTTGGAAAATCGGATAGGGGGAGTGCTCTCTCCCCTATCCGTCTGCGCGGGCCGGGTGCGGCTTTAGCCGCAAAACTCCTTACCCGGCTCTGTGCATAAAAAATCCCTGACAGATTTCTCTAATCTGCCAGGGACGAATATACTTCCGCGGTGCCACCCTGATTCACGGGAATCCCCGTGCGCTTATGAGATACCAACATACCTCCGGCAACTGACGTATGCCTTCACGTCACAGAATACTCAGCAAAGCCTGCCTTTGACTGCGCCCTCCGCGGTCCATTTGACAATCTGCATCTCCATCCGGTTCTCAGCTGTGCGCAGCCTCCTCTTCCTCGTCAGACGGAATCTCTTCTCTCATCTCCACCTGCCGATTCAAAGCTTCTGCCGCGCCCGGACTCTCTGTGGGCACATCTACTGTCTTTATCTCCGCTTCAACGGTTTGTTCATTTTTACTGTGTTTAGTCTACTACATGGAATTTGGTTTGTCAATTATTTTTTTAATTCCTTCTCTATCTTGTGAAGTTTACGTTACTATTCACGGGGTGGGGATGATATCTAAGGTGTTTGGTTCCTCAT
>JAJBUL010000295.1 GCA_020860365.1 Clostridiales bacterium
GAGATGAGCGGGAAAAAAGTCTGCGAGGCCGTTGGTGAGATGGTGACAGGCGATATGCACGATAAGAATACCTTTGAAGATCCGGATGCAGTGAAGATTACTGAAATGCAGGACATTCAGATCACGGAGAGCGGTTTGAAATTCACGGTTCCGGCGTGTACGGTGGCACATCTGACGGTGCGGTAAACACATGCCTGACTCGCAAAATCGTCATCTGGCAGGGTCAGACCCGGAGTGGAAACCCTCCCGGGGGATGCACATGCCGCGCAGTGGAAACTGTCTGCTTGCGCAGATGCGCGGCAGCGCGAGAATCCCGCAAGGCGGGATTCTATTTTATCTGGTTTGCTCTTTTTCACTGGGCATTGTTTCGTCAACATTCCATTTGTCCGGGTCTTTCTCATCCTCTTCCTCCTCAGGGATGTATTTTCTGAAGATTCTTCCAAGGATGAGGGTATTGTAGTAGGAAAGCAGAGAAGACCCGCCCAGTAGCCAGATCAGCATCCCCCACATCAGGGTTTTGGAATTGATCAGCGGAAGGATCACGGCACCGGCGCATACCACGAGCATGGAAAGCGTCTGCGGAATGTTCGCGATGACCAGGCGGAAGGCATTTGCCACATTATCCTTCACGGTCGTCTCAAATTTGGCGAGCAGGGCAAACATGTAGAAGAAAACCATCAGGTAGACGACGATAAAGACGACAATGCAGATGGTCAGCGGCATGACCAGGGTACCTTCGGAACGCCGCAGAATCAGCAGATCCGCGACCAGAGCGACGCCAATCAGGAGCATGGGGATCCAGATACAGGTGGCCTGTTTAAAGTTCTGCCGGAAGGATTTGAAAAAACGCCGTGCAATATAGCCATCCTGTCCGTCGTGCATGGCAAGTGTGACATAGCTGAGTGCGGTCAGTGAAGCGCCTGCCGTAAAGACCGGGAGGCAGCAGAGCATAAACAGAAAATTCAGAAACATGAGATCGCCGAGCTTGGAGAGCGTCCGCCAGACGATGTTGTCTACATTAAAGATTGTATCCATACATAATACCTCAGACCTTTTGATGAAACTGTTTTTGCAGTTAACAATGGCTCAAATAATTCTAAATTAATTAAGTTTACAGTCTTTGACAGGGAATGTAAAGGTGTCATATGCCAGATTCCGTGTCAAAAAGAAAGATAAAACAGAGGAGGAACGGACAGAATGAATAAGAATGCTTTTGCGTTAACTCCGCCTATGGGCTGGAACAGTTATGATTATTATGATACCGCCGTGAATGAGGAGCAGGTGAAAGCGAATGCGGATTATATGGCAGCGCATCTGAAGCAGTATGGATGGGAATACATCATTGTGGATATCCAGTGGTACGCGCACGGAGCAGGCTCTATGCGTGATAAACATCAGTACATCCCGTTCAGCAATCTGGAGATGGATGCATATGGACGTCTCTGTCCGTGTCCAGAGCGTTTTCCGTCCGCAAAGGATCACGCCGGGTTTGGACCGCTGGCGGATTATGTTCATGCGCTGGGACTGAAATTCGGCATTCATATTATGCGGGGAATTCCGCGCGTGGCGGCGCAGAATCATCTGCCGGTGTACGGCAGTGACCGGACGGCCGATGAGATAGCCGATCCGTTTTCTATCTGCCGGTGGAATCCGGATATGTATGGGCTGCGTGCGGACATGGAAGGAAGCCAGGCTTACTACGATTCTCTGTTCGCGCTTTATGCCGAATGGGGCGTAGATTATGTAAAATGCGATGATATCTGCAATACGAACCTGTATCGGACCAACCAGTATTCAGCTGCGCATGAGGTGGAGATGCTGCACCATGCGATCCAGAAGTGCGGCAGACCGATTGTGCTGAGTCTCTCGCCGGGACCGGCGCTGATCGAGAAGGCGTGGCATTATGAAAAGTACGCAAATATGTGGCGGATTACCGATGATTTCTGGGATCAGTGGGAGCTGCTGGCGAATATGTTTGACCGCTGCGAGCTCTGGCAGAATCATGTGAGCCCGGGCTGCTATCCGGACTGCGATATGCTGCCGCTCGGCTGGCTGGGAAAAGGCTTTGGCCACGAGCGTCAGACGAATTTCACAAAGGCGGAGCAGGTCACAATGATGACACTCTGGTGTATGTTCCGCTCGCCGTTGATGCTGGGCGCGGAGATGACCAGGCTGGACGACTGGACCTTGTCTTTGCTTACGAATGAGGAAGTGCTGGAGCTTCTGGAGGATGGCCGCCATGGAGTACAGGTAAAGCGCACGAAAAATTATGGGCGTCCGGATCAGCCGTTCCCATGGGACGAGCCTGCGAAGAACCAGGAGAAAGGATTCGCCATCTGGGGCAGCTGGAAGGATACGGCAGCCGGGGAAGGGATGTCTACAGAAGCCGGGAATCAGCAGGCAGAGAATTTGAATCCGTCAGGGACACAGGAAACGGAGGATGGCATCTGTGTGGCTTTGTTTAACCTGGAGGATGAGGAAAAGGAGGTTTCTGTCTCCATCGAGGAACTGGCGGATGCTTTTCCACCAATTGTGGCGGAACGCCTGAAAAGCCGGGCAGCAGAACAGGGATCCCTGCAGCTGAAGGAACTGTGGACAAAGGAGACGTGTGTGTGTGAAGGCGCAGAGATAGCGGCAGTAGTGGAAGCGCATGGCGCGAAGCTTTTCCGCATATTCTGAGCAATGATGTGCAGAGGTGGCGTCCCATATAATGTCCTGCATCGGGTTATGATGCAGGATGCAGGCCGCGCCTCGCCGCCAGGCGATTTCTTATGCGCGGCTTTCCATTATATGTCCTGCATCGGGTTATGATGCAGGACATTATCGATTTATGTGTAAAATCCTGTACAATCGCAGGAAGTACTTGCATATCCGGAAATACGTGCTATAATCCAAATCAATATCCCGTTTTCGACACTTTGAGATTAGAAAAGAGGTGGAATCCCTTGTAAACA
>JAJBUL010000296.1 GCA_020860365.1 Clostridiales bacterium
TCACCGACGATCCTGATGCAGGGTTATAAAGATGGAAAGATTTCCATGAAAGAAATCGACGACTGCGTGGGACAGCTGCTGGAGGTAGTGCTGAAGCTGGCGGGGAACCGCAAAAAGACAGGTGCAGCAAAAATGGCAGAAAACAAGCCAAGTGAGACGGACTCAAATGTCGTAAAGGCTTCCTGTCATGGGATTGATGTGGAAAAGCATCACGAACTCGCTCGCCGCGCCGCGCAGGAGAGCATCGTATTATTGAAAAACGAGGGGGATATCCTGCCTCTGGACTCGGAGAAAAAGGTCGCAGTGATCGGTGATTTCGCGAAAGAAGCGCGCTATCAGGGAGCCGGTTCTTCGAATGTGAACAGTACGAAAGTGGAGAATATTCTGGACCTGATTGATTCCAGGCCAATCAAATATGTCGGCTTTGCCCAGGGGTATCAGCGCAACAGCGGACGGGACAAGAATCTGGAGCAGGAGGCGGTCGCGCTGGCGTCGCAGGCGGATCAGATTCTTTATTTCTTCGGACTGGATGAGGTCAGCGAGTCTGAAGGTATTGACCGTCTGCATATGCGGATTCCGGAGAACCAAATCGCTCTTCTGGAGGCACTGGCGAAAACCGGAAAGCCGATTATTGGGGTATTAAGCGGCGGTTCAGCGATTGAAATGCCGTGGGAGAAAGATTGTCAGGCAATCTTGCATACCTACCTTGGCGGACAGGCAGGCGCGGGCGCAGCGCTGGATGTGCTGACGGGAAAGGTGAACCCTTCGGGAAAACTGAATGAAACCTATCCGATGTCTTATGAAGATACCCCTGCGTATCGCTATTTTCCGGCGAAAAAAAGAAACAGTGAGTATCGTGAAGGAATCTTTGTCGGCTATCGTTATTATGAGACGGTACAGAAACCGGTGCGTTACCCATTCGGCTATGGTCTCTCCTATACGACGTTCGAGTATTCTGACCTGAAGGTTTCGGAGAAGGAAGCGGTCTTTACCCTGACAAATACTGGAACGCGGAGTGGTGCGGAAGTGGCGCAGCTTTATGTCTCCTGTGAGAACAGCCGCATCTTCCGGCCAGTGAGGGAGCTCAAAGGCTTCTGCAAGGTTTTCCTGAAAGCGGGAGAGATCTGCAGGGTGTGTATTCCGCTGGATGACAAGGCTTTTCGTTTCTGGAATACTGAAACAAATCGATGGGATATTGAGGGTGCGGAATATCAGATTTTGGTTGGCGCGAATGTGGAAGACATCCGGCTGCAGGGTACAATCACGGTAAAAGGTACAACAAAACGGCTGCCGTATGGTGCAGACAGAGAAAAACTGGCGGATTACTACAGCGGACAGATTCAGGATGTGAGTGATGAGGCTTATGCGGCAATTTATGGAAGTGTGATTCCGGAAGACCACTGGTCAGACGGAGAGCTGACAATTAATGACGCAATCTGTCAAATGAGCAATGCGAAGAATCCGCTGGCACGGGGAATCTGTAAAATCCTGAAGAATAAAAAAGAGAAAAGCGAAAAAGCGGGTAAGCCTGACCTGAATGTTCTCTTCATTTACAATATGCCGTTCCGCAGCGTTGCTAAGATGACCGGCGGTATGGTTAGCATGCGGATGGCTGAGGGAATGGTCACAGCCGTGAACGGACATTTCTTCCGAGGCCTGGGAGTTCTTATTAAAGGATTTTTTCAGAACCGGAAGCTGAATAAATCTTATGAGGAGAAATTGTATCCGAAAAGCTAAGCGGATGCCCCTGCTTTCTGGAGAATGATTACGGCAATGTGGAGAAACGATTTGCAAAATAATGAAAATGAGAGAGAAGTGAAAAATATATGGAAGCAGTAAAAAATCAATGGCTCACCTATGCCAAAAAACATCCAAAAATCGCCCAGTGGTTCCGGGAAGGCGGACTGTTCATCATCTTCAGCTATGTAGTAACGTTCGCGAAATATCTGATGCTGCTGTTTCTGCCGGCCTTGTTCGCAGCTTATGCGGAAATCGGCTGGGGCTGGCCGTCCATCCAGGGAAATCTGTTTGGCATCACCTTTACCTTTAACGTGATTGGCTACGCTGCCGAAGATGGCGGGCTGGCATATCTTTACGCCTACCTGGTGTCGAGCTTTTTGGGAGAGTGTATCAACTTCCCATTGCAGCGCAATGTCACATTCCGGAGCAAAGGGCCGCTCGCCTTGCAGATTCCGATTTATTTTCTTGGATGGGTAGTGATCACGCTGATCGTCAACTCTATCAACAGCGTATGGGTCGGAGTGGCCAGCTACCTGGTACCGGCGGCGATTTATAACATTGTGACCATTGTATTAAACGGCGGTGTGTCGATGGTCGTGTTCTTTGTATTGAACAAGATCATCTTTGCGGAAGGGTTTGGAAAGAAATAAAGAAAGCGTTGATATCCCGTACATTGCGAGGATGTGCGGGATTAGCGCTGATCATGGCATTATGGATGGGGTCTCCGAAAGTATTCACCAGTACATCCGTCACTGTGGAAGATGTGGTAAAAATATATGTCTGCGAAATATTACGAATCGGTGTAAGACCGACAGCGCCAGTTGTATAAGCGGAATTTTCCAGCATTACCTTATCCAGAAATCCACGCATGATTGCGGGCATATCATACCACCAGATGGGGAAAATAAAGACAATCCTGTCTGTATCATCAAGAATCCGATTATATTTTTTTACAAGCGGATCTAAAAACTCTCCTCTGGCGTATACTGCCAGTTCTGCCTTTGACATCACCGGATTAAATTCATCCGCATAAAGATCAATCAGCTCATAATCGTCCGCTGCTTTTTCTGTTTCCTTCAGCACAGCGTTATTAAAACTACCATCCCAGGGGTGGGCATAATAATTATGACAAGCTTGTCATAATACCTATTATGGAAAGCAAGTAATTATGGTAAGTAAATCTTGAAAACTGTAGA
>JAJBUL010000047.1 GCA_020860365.1 Clostridiales bacterium
TTGTAGATGATCGCACATCCATCTTCCTTGATTCCCCACTTTTCGCACTTCGTTTCCATATCAAACTTAATCTCATTCATCGAGACCTTGTCTAATAAAAACTGATACGCACGTTCGTTGTCAGAAAGCTCTGTGTGGTCAATAAGCAGCCCTTTGGCTTCATCCATGGAAATATATGACCTGTCTTTAAAAAGCCTGTCTGTGGCGATTCTGTCAGCCGTCAGCACGATTGCAAGTGATGCAGTCTGCTTTTCCATCTTTGCATCATCGTAAAGCTGAGACGAGATATCCTGATAGATTTCTTTTATCTCATCAATGCTCATTTCCTTGACTGCAGCAACAAATTCTTTTCCGGCAAAACCGTAATTTTGTTTTAATGTGTTGGCAGTCTCCTGCGGATCCTCATATACTTTCTCGCCGCACTCTACTTCCAAAATGCGGTTGACTGCACCGCCCTGATTGACATAGCTGCTCAGCGGTCTCTCCCCGTTCGTCAGGAAGCATGTCCGCCAGCGGTTTTCTCGGTTGATACCAAGTTCTTTGTTAGACCGGCTCTTTCCCTTGCCGGAACACAGATCGTAAACAACGCCCTCATAATTTTCGCTGATCCGCTTACTGGTCTTGCTGGTATCGTCAAGGATCACCGGTAGATTGTTCAGCATGTCCGCCTTTGCTTCCAACGCAACATCCGTTGTCTTAAAATCACCTATGTACTGGCTTTCATCCGGATTCGCCCAGACAGATGCCGCGAGCATAAGCGTCACCGTTTTGCCGCCCTCTGTTTCGCCCCACAGGTCTACAAAAAATGGCAATCCGCCGATCAGATAGATCAGCACACTGGCAAACGACGCGGCAAGCATGATCTTAACTTCCATCCGTCCGGACCGACGCAGCTTCTTTACATGGTCAAACCATATATTTCGGCTGCCATGCTCTCCGATGCTGTCAAAGATCTGCTTAAACCTGATATTTCCGTCAAATACAATCTTCGTGTCGTATGGCAGGAAATCGCCCCTGATCCATCCCAATTTCGAACTCGAATACTGCACGTGAATATAATCATCGTTATAATTCTCAACATCTGACAGGTATCTTACTAAAGCCTTTGCATTCTCGGAAGTTACGGCAACTCCCCGTCCGGATAAAGCCACGATCTTATTCGCTGACGCGATCATGGTTTTTGGTACGATTATTTCTTCCCAACGCGCGTTGCGCCGATATGCAAGCTTGATCTGCTCTTCTCCCGTCTCCAGATTTTTCATACGCTCCAGTGGCAGGATTGGATGATAACAGGCAAGTATGTCCGTCTTCATTTTGTCAGGGTTTTCCCGATAGATTCCCTCATTGGTTGCCGTCCACGCACCGCATCTCATCCGGTCGTAAGGGCAATCTTCAAAGTTTGTCCAATGTTCCACCAGAGTCACATCTCGCTGTCGAGTTTCTTTATCTACTTGCTTGAAGGCGTTGACCATTTGTTGGAATTCTGTTTTACATCTCAGTTCTTTCGCTCGAAGGCTGAGAGAGGCAAGTAACTCTGCCTGATATATCAAGTCTTCCTGGTCGAACACTTCTGCCAGTATGTCACTCTTTAAAATTGTTTCTTTCGTCAGTTGGTTCAATGGCACCATATTCCATTGCCCCCCCTAATAAGGTATTCCGCTTAGTTCGCCATGTAGATATAATTGATACTGCAAGGCATTGTAAGAGTCGCACCAGGCATCGCTCAGCAGTTCCGATTTGCCCATATGTGCCCGGTAAATATCAATCAGCATACTGTTTAACTCTTTTCATTTTAAAAGCCGTTCCTGCTCTTTCTGGCGTTGCTCCTTGGCTTTCTTTGCCCGGTATAGCGCCGCTCTGGATGAAAAACTGGGGTTCTTCTCATAAGTGCCGCCAAGGGATAAAAAAGCATCTTTAAAGCTTAATCCGTCCATCAACTGCACAAATGTAAAGATATCTCCGTTTCGGTTACACCCGTAGCAATGCCAGTCTTTTTCGTAGACTTTCATGCTCGGTTCCCGGTCACCTTTATGGAACGGACAGTGGCAGAACCCCGCGCGGTTTGGCTGGATTCCGTACCGCGCAAGGATGTCTCGCATTGTGTACTGGGATTTGATTTCTTCGGCTGTCATGTATCCACCTCTGAAAGATATTCTTTCAATTCCCGCCAGAGGATGTCCCGGATCACCTTTCCCGTAGTTTCGGCTTTGCAGAAATCAAGCTGCATTCCGTACCGTGCCCGGTAAGCATCAATACTTGCCACCAGTGCTTTTGGATTGTATAGGCTGCGGTATTTGCCGTTATAAACCTTTTCCCACGCGCCGCCCTCTACCAGCAGATAAATCTTCGTTCCGGCTTCTTTTGCGCGCTCAAATTCTCGCTCGAATCGCTTGCGTTCCTTGCCGAAACACATACACAGTTCATCAAGACTTAATTTCCTCTCGAGCACAACATGTCGGGAAAAATCCAGTTCACTTCCGTCCGGCAGAGTACACGCACAGGAATAATCTCCCACGTCCAGTTTTCGCCGCTCGTAAGGCAATCCGGTCATTTCCATCCTGTCTTTCAACATCTTTGTCGGCTTCTCCCTGGTATCCACCAGAATCACCATGGATGCCAGGGAGCGGTCAATTTCAAAATTTGTATAAGCCATAAATTAATTCCAAGGGAACTCTTCGCCGTCCAGATCTGTCGGAATATCCATAAATCCGGTGTCGCCCTGCGGATCCGCTGCTGTGCCACTGCCGCTATTTTGATTAAGCAAAGTATCATCCGGAATGGTAAACTTACCTGACCGAATTCTTTCAACCGCAACAAGGCTATGGCAGTTTGTAAAAAAACCATGCCGCCCGTTAAAATCATATTCTTTGTTGTTAAACAGTGCGCCGATCAGTTTACCTTTCAGCTTGTTTTCATCCCAGTCCCAATG
>JAJBUL010000330.1 GCA_020860365.1 Clostridiales bacterium
TATTAATATTCCTGTAACTAACTCATATTAATTCTTCATTTAAATTTGTTTTTAATATATTTTTAGTTGCTTAATTTTCACTTTATGTTATAATCATATTAGTCAAAATTCCTATGGATATAATAACCTACAAGTTTCTTTACCCATAAAGCGTATCCGAGTTTTCTTTTGATATCTGTATTTTCTATTAACTCTTATGATTTTTTTACAAAATACTGTTCCAAAGCAGAAAAAAATGATATGATATCGAATAGGAAATTCTTTCAACACGCTTTATGCGAATCAGAAAGGAGATTTCTATGACACAGACTCTAAAAACAAGCTTTACAGACTCTAACTCGAACACTGGAAACTACATCATGCGTCCCACCGTGGATTATTGTTTTAAGGAACTGATGAGCAATCCGAAAGTCCGTCAGGGCTTTGTCGCCGCCTTGTTAAAAGTGCCGCCAAATACAGTGAAAGAGACATCACTTCTGCCAACTTTTCTCTCCAGAGCAAGTGAAGAAGACAAGCTTGGCATTCTTGATGTTCTGATCGGTCTGACGGACGGTACTCGAATTGACATGGAAATGCAGGTTGCTTCTTTCTTTGCCTGGCAGAATCGGATTATCTTTTATCTTTGCAAAATGTATTCCGACCAGCTAAAAAAAGGGGAAGACTATGATAAGCTAAAAAAATGCATCCATGTCAGCATCTTAAACTTCAAGCATTTTCCTGATGATGAAGAATGTTGTCGCACAATTCATTTACACGACAGCAAGACAAAGGATCTCTACAGTGACCTTTTGGAGATCCAGATTCTGGAACTGAAAAAGCTTCCAAAAGAATTACCCGGAGACAATGATGTCATTAGCTGGATGCGGTTTTTCAGTGGAAAAAAAACAGGAGGACTTTCAGGCTATGGCTAATAAAAATGAGTATCTCGAAGAAGCATATAACACGCTCCTGGAGTTGAGCGCAGATGAAAAGAAACGTCTGGAATACGAGGCCAGAGAAAAGGCAATCCGAGATTACAATTCCAATATAAGCTATGCCCGCCAGGAAGGAGAACAGATTGGTGAAAAGAGGGGCGAGGCACGCGGTATAAAGAAAAAGGAAAGAGAACTCATCCTGAACTGGACGCGAAAGGGGCGCGAGGTATCTGAAATGGCAGAACTTTTGGAATTGTCAGAATCGGAAGGACGCCAGGTTCAGGCAGAAAACAGAGAACAGGAATGTACTGAATAATTACGCGAATGTACACCGGCAGAGATGAAGCCTTTCATCCCTGTTTTTTACAGAAGATTTTTTGTGTCCTGTCAGAAGACTTTTTTCGACAAATTGTGGAAGCGATTGCTTTCTTTCGGCTTTGTGTGATATACTTGGAGAAATGTGACAGTTCTGGGTGAAAAGTGCTCTGCGTTTTTTACTTTGAATGATGATAGAAATCATAAGCTTCAAGGAGGGAATTCCTTTGGCACAAGAGAACAGCAAGAAAAAAATGACAACATCTCAGCTTCTCAATCTCATTAAGAAGTCGAATGACTTTTCGGAAGTAAAGGAAGCCTACCATGACAAGACAGAAGATCCGGTGTTCTGCCATTACCTGTATCATCTGATGGAAAAGCATAGCGTGGCACCGAAGGATATTATTGTGGAGAGCGGTATTGAACGTTCTTATTTTTATCATGTACAAAGCGGGAAGAAGATGCCCGGGCGGAATATTGTCCTGCGCATTGCGTTCTGTATGTCGGCTACCTCCCCGGAGACTTCGCAGATGCTCCGCCTGGCGGGGCAGGGCGCTTTGTATCCTCGGGTGCGGCGCGATGCCATTCTGATTTACGCGATTGAAAAGAAGCTGACCATGCAGCAGGCCAATGATATGCTGCTTCAGGAAAAGGAGCTTCCGCTTTACGAGAAACGTTCCAGGAATTTATCCCGCGCCAGCCGCAGGATGCCTTCCGGCGAGGAGGAGTAATACCGCATGAATAACTGGACTGATGAGTACGCTTCTGTCCTTCCGGATGCTCTGTCAGAGACTTATGAAGTGCGCTCCTGCCTGAAGAATTCCAATGGGAGTGCCTCCTACCTCCTCCGGGAAAAAGCTTCAGACAGCCTCTATATTTTAAAAACCGCCTCAGATCCGATCTTTGCCGGACTGCTGGCGAACGAAAAGAATATTCTGGATACGATCCACGATTCCATGGACAGCAAATTTTCTCAGCGCTTTCCCTACGCGGTTCTGCTTTATGAGGACCCGTCATCGAAGGTGACTTTTTATGTTCGCACGTATATTGAGGGAAAAACACTGGAAGAGCTTTGCGAGACAAACTATGAACAGCCTAGCCTGCCGCTCTGGCAGGCTCTGGATTATATCATTTCCCTGGCAGATACCCTGCAATTTCTGCACTCGATGACCCCTCCTCTGATTCATCGGGATATCAAGCCTCAGAATATTGTAATTGATGTAGATGGAGTCTGCCATTTTATCGACTTCGGAATTTCCCGTTTTTATCAGTCCGGAAAAGACAGCGATACGATTCCCATGGGCACCCGCCTCACAGCTCCGCCGGAGCAGTTTGGCTATCAGCAATGTGACGCTCGGAGCGACCTGTACTCCCTGGGCGTGGTATTATTTTACAGTCTGACAGGGGAATATAATATAACTTCTTCGCTGTTGGATGAGATGGAACCGCCTGTCGCTGACGTCATCCGGCGGGCTACCATGTTTGACCCTCAGAACCGTTATCCATCTGCGAAGGAAATGCTGAATGACCTGCTCAGAGCCAGATATCCATATATAACTTCTAAAAATGAGGGGCAGCCGCTCTCCTTTCAGGCAGAAACTGCCGCTCAAAATGATGCTGTATTGCCTGGCAGCGCTAAATTTCAGACAAAAACCGTGACCGATAAGGAATACACAGGCAAAGACAAGCGGCATTTTTCCTCTCTCCTGATTGTCGTGCTCTGCCTGCTCCTGCTCATGATCGCCGCGCTGTTGGTCCGCCTGATCATCCGCCCGGAAAGCGCCCCGACTTCCGGCCTTGATACGGAAGTTTCTTCCGAACCAGTTACAGGCAGCACCGTCAATCTTTCACCCGAATATACCTTTACGGAACCACTGATCGAAGAAGCCGTGCGTGAACAGCTTGGGCTCACAAATGGAGAAACTGTCACAGAATCGGATCTGGAACAAATCACTGCTCTGCATATTATGGGGCTTCAGATTTATACGGATGACGATGAGATCTGGTTTCAGGGAGATTACCCTTATGCATACAACGACGAGATGCGCGAAAGCGGCCTTTATGAGGAAGCCGGAACCATCTCATCCTTAGGAGATCTGACACATATGCCGAATCTGACCATCGTGTGTCTCTATCGGCAGCAGATCACGGATCTTTCGGTATTGATAGAAAGCGGACTTCCCATCACGGAGCTTGGACTGGGCTATAATCCCCTGACAGACTTGTCTCCGTTAGAGGGGAACACCGATATCACTGTTTTAAACCTGGCCGGACTGGATATTTCCGATACTTCTGTCATCGCCAGTCTGAACAACCTGCGGGAACTCAACATCAGTGCGACCTCGATTTCTTCCCTTAAAGGGCTGGAAAATTGCCAGATTAAGAAATTGAATCTTTTTCAGGTCAGTCTGACGGATTATACCGAACTCGGACTGCTTGAAAAACTGGTTTCTCTGGAAATTGACGCTCTCTCAAGGCCAGTGATACAGACGCTGGAAGAGCTTTCTCTGGAAACGTTATACGTACATCATATGAACGGTTATTCAATCGGAGAGCTTCCCCCGATTGTCACCCTGAAAGACCTGGGCGTGTATTTTGGTACGATGGAAACCATCTCTCTGGATGGGGTTGAGTTCCCTTCCTTACAGACTTTGGATATAAAAGACGCCACCATCCTGAACTTTGATGGTCTTTCTTCACTGACAGAGCTTTCCACGCTGAAAATCTATTCCAGTGTCTGCGAAAGCTATGACGGACTGGACGCGCTTCCGAATCTGCACACGATTTTCTGTACCTCCGAGCAGGCAAAAGCAATGCGCGCGCAATATCCGGATAAGGATTTTTATTATTCTTACGCAGAGTGATCAAGCCGCGCTTTTACCGATGGATAGCGTTCGAGGTCGGTATGCGGAAGTGCGGAGGCCGCCGTCATTTTCTGCAGGAAATCCTCGACAGCACCAAACTGCACATAGGTCATCCGGTCAAGAATTTCCGGAAGTTCTTCTACAATTTGCCGATCCAGGAGCAGCATTTGCGCCCCTTTTAGCGACGTGTTGCCTTCCGCGTGGATCCGTTCGAGCTCCACGTCGGGATACATGCCGATATTGACCGCAGATTCTTTGTTTACATGCGTGCCAAACGCGCCTGCCATGTAAAAATCAGCCACATCATCCAGCCCAAGTCCCGTTTCAGAGAGGAGATATTCCATCATCGTGTACGCCGCAGCCTTTGTGCGGATAAATTCCTGAATGTCACTCTGATAAAACCACAGTCCCGGCGCATAGCAGAACGCATATTCTCCTTCTTCCGATCGATAGGCAATCGCATCACTTGACTCTGGAACGAATTTTCCGCGCAAATCAATCAGGCCATGCAAGAAAAGCTCTGAAATCAGATCAATAATACCGGAACCGCAGATGCCCATTGGCACGCCGCCGCCAATGACATCCAGTTGGACGGTGCATGTGTTTCTTCCTATTAGAATTGTCTCCTGATCATTCCTTCTGCTATATGTGCCTGCCGCCGAGGAGTTCTCTGCAGGCGTTTGTTCCTGTCCCGTACGCCCTTCTGACACAGGAAGCGGATCTGCACAAGAAAAACAGATATGCTGCACCGCGCCTTCCGCTGCGCGCATTCCGGTCTTTACGACGCCGCCCTCCAGCGCAGGGCCCGCCGCTCCAGCTCCACAGAGCAGAAAATCCCGGTTTCCGACAACCAGTTCTCCATTTGTCCCCACATCAAAAAACAGAGAAATCGATTCCCTGTGATACAGATCCGTAGCGACCATTCCGCTGATAATATCCCCGCCAAGATAGTTTGCCTTTCCCGGAAAACAGAATACATAGCCAGGAATTGGGACACCCAGCTCTTCGCCCTTTCGGAATCCCGGCTGATCCGCCTGCACCGCATAGGGCGCAGAAAAGACGCAGAACGCATCCATCCCGATCAGAAAATGGATCATCGTTGTATTGCCGGCCACGACCATGGAAAGACATTTTCTCGTATCAATGCCGGTTTTCGCAGCAAGGCGCTCCATCAGCCCGGTTATCGTATTTACCGTTGTCCGGCGAATCTCCTCCAGATGCTCCGGCTGATCTTTACTGTAAAAAATACGCGTCAGGATATCCTCTCCAAACGCGATTTGCTGATTGTACGCACTCTCCTGCGCTACCACTTCCCCTGTATTGCAATGAATCAGCTGCATGACCACGGTCGTGCTGCCCAGGTCAACCGCTAAGCCATAATGTGCGTCACAGGTATCGCCCGCCTCCAGGTCGACCGCTTCCCAGCCTCTGTCGTCAAAACAAAGAGAAATCGTCAGCTTCCAGTCGGATTTCTCACAGAGCGGATATAGTTTGCGCAGCACGAAAGTCGATGCTTTCACATCCCCGCAGCCTTTTTTCTGCAACGAATCACAAATCCGCTGCCAGGAGGAGCGGTTATCCTCCTCCGTGGGAGGAGCCAATTCAAGATATATTTTCTGGCTGATTCCGCGGCTCATGTATTCGCCTCCATTTTCACAAGTTCCACTTCATATCCCAACGCGTAGGCTATATTTATAAATAGTCTCAATGACGGGCTGTGCTTTTTCTTTTCAAATCTGGATATCGCCTGCTCACGTTCTTTTCCAATGCCAGCCCGATCAGCAGCAAAATCGGAAATACAATCCCGGCAAGAATACCGAGGTTCAGCTGTCCCACAAATAAGTTGTTAGCCATCGTCCCCACGAAGGTTGGCCCTCCGCTGCAGCCGACATCTCCGGCAAGCGCAAAAAGAGCAAACATCGCTGTCCCTCCCCTGGGCATCGCCCGGCTGCCGAGGCTGAATGTTCCCGGCCACAGAATGCCGACAGACAGTCCGCAGAGCGCGCAGCCTGCAAAACCCAGAACTGCTGCGGAGGAAAGCCCGATGATCAGATAGCTGCAAAAACAGAGGACTGCACTCGCCCACATGAATGTTTTGAGGTCAATCTTCTCTCCATATTTACCGTAAAACAGACGCGCGCTTCCCATAGTCACCGCGAAAAGAAGAGGACCGGCAAGATCGCCGACCGTCTTCGGTACGCCCAGCCCGCTCTCCGCATAAGCGCTCGCCCACTGGCTAACCGCCTGTTCGCAGGCGCCCGCGCACGCCATCAGCAGCATAAAGACCCAGAACACGCGCATCGACGCCAGCTGGCGGATGCTGTAGCCTTCCTCTCCCTCTGCGAGCAGGGAACCGATCGGCACTTTTGAAAACAAGATTCCGTTCGCAATCGGCACAATGGCCCAGATGACCGCCAGAAGCTTCCAGTTCTGAATTCCGAATACCGCAAAAAACAGACTGGAGAGAAGTACCACACCGACATGCCCCCAGCAGTAAAAGGAATGCAAAAGGCTCATCGCCTTGGCTTTCTCATCGCCCGGACAGGCTTCCATAATTGGGCTGACCAGTACTTCCAGTAAGCCTCCGCCAAGCGCGTATACCGCTACGGCAATGCAAAGTCCTATATAGGCGTTCGGAAGTAATTCCGGCAAAATTGTCAGCAGAAGCAGACCAGCGGCGGAAAAAACATGTGCAGCAACCACACAGGGACGGTAACCGATTTTATCCGCAAATTTAGCCGAGAGCAAATCAACCAGAAGCTGAATGCCAAAATTCAGACCGGTCAGCAGCGCGATTTTATCAAGCGTAATTCCGTACTGCGACTGAAAAGTCAGAAACAGCAGCGGCGCAAAGTTGTTAATAATCGCCTGCACCGTGTAACCGATAAAGCAGGCGTAAATCGTGTGTTTGTATTGAAATTTCATGTTTCTCATATTTTTCCTGAGTAATTTTCGTCACTCTTCTTCATCCAGCATCTCTTTCATTGTCCGCCATCCAAGCATCGCGCATTTTACACGCGCCGGCATATGAGCAATATCCTGCAATGCACCGGCTTCTTCAAGCTCTTCCAGCTCGTCATCTGTGATTTCCCCGTGGATCATCCGCTGAAAGATATCGGCCAGATGCAGTGCTTCCTCACTGGACTTCCCGATAATCAAATCCAGCATCATATCCGCGGACGCCTGCGAGATCGCGCACCCGTCTCCTACAAAGGAACCATCGACAATCGTGTCGTTCTCCACCTTCAGATGCAGAAAAATATCGTCGCCGCAACTCGGATTGACGCCCTCCAACACCAGATTCGCGTCCGGAATCTCATGCTTGTGCCCAGGATGCTGGTTGTGGTCGATCAGTATTTCATTGTAAAAGGTTCTACTCTCCATATCCCATGTTCCTCCTTACCTGGCTGAGCGTTTTTATGAAACGTTGAATCTCTTCCTCGGTGTTATAAAACGCCAGGCTGACTCTGGTCGTAGAACCAACCGTCAAATGCTGCATCAGCGGCTGCGCACAATGATGCCCCGCGCGCACCGCGATCTTTGCCGCGCTTAAAATCTCTGAGACATCGTGCGGATGAACCCCATCTACGGTAAAGGTTAAAATACCGTGGTGATCGGTCGGATCCTCTGCGCCGAATACGTGCACACCGGGAATCTTTTTCATCTGAGCATATGCGAGAACCGTCAACTGCCGCTCCCGCTCTTCAATCCAGTCAAAGCCAAGTCTCTGAATATAACGAATCGCCGCCCCGAGCCCGACCGCCCCGCCTGCATTTACTGTACCTGCCTCAAATTTATGCGGCAGCTCAGCGTAAATCACCTTATCGCGCGTGACGGACTCGATCATCTCGCCTCCGCTTAAAAATGGCGGCATCTTTTTCAGCCACTTTTTCTTTCCGTAAAGGACGCCGATGCCGTCCGGTGCGAGCATCTTATGGCCGGAAAATGCCAGAAAATCCACATCCAGCTCCTGTACATCGACCGCCATATGCGGCACACTCTGCGCACCATCCGCCACGATCACGATGCCACGCTCATGACAGACTTCCGCAAATCGCCGGATATCATTTTTCCGTCCAAATACGTTCGATACCTGTGTGATTGCGACCAGGCGGGTTCGCTCCGTAAGTACCGCACACAGCATTTCCTCCGTGAATTCACCATTCTCGTCACATTCCAGGTAAACAACCTTCGCGCCCGCACGCTCTGCAGCCTGCCGCCACGGAAGCATATTGCTGTGGTGTTCCGCAATGCTCACCACGATCTCGTCTCCCGGCTGGAACAAAACACTGCCCAGACTGTAAGCGACCAGATTCAGGCTCTCCGACGCATTCCGTGTAAAAATGATTTCTTCTATGCTTTTCGCATTGATAAAATCCTTTACGATCCACCGCGCGTTCTCATACGCCTCCGTCGCCGCCTCGCTTAAGGGATACAGGCCACGGAAGGGATTCGCATTCTTTGTCTCATAGAAGTCCCGCACCGCATCCAGCACCACCGTCGGCTTCTGGGAAGTCGCCGCATTATCCAGATACGCATAGTCTGTATTCTGAAGAAGCGGAAAATCACGGCGAATATCTTCTATATTCCATTTATTTTTCCATTCATTCTGATTTATTTCCGGCATAAAAATATTATCCTTTCCTGCGCCCTGTATGGTGCCACAATTTTCAGGCAAAACAAACCCTGCCAGAGCAGCATCCGCACCCTGCGTACGAAAAACCCCTGCAGGATAAATCATATCGCTCTTTATATGGAAAACCCGTACATCAATTCTCGCTCACGCAAGGTATCCCTGCACCAGTTCCCGCGTCTTCTCATCGGAAATCTCACTGCAGATCGCGTCGATCCGTGCCCGCGCCATCATCTCATAGATTTCCTGCTCTTCAATTCCGCGGGATGCGAGATAAAACAACAGAGCGTCGTCCAGTCGTCCGATCGTCGCACCGTGGTTTCCCTCTACATCCTCTTCCTCGCAGAGAATCAGAGGGATTGTGCGGTTAACCACGCCTTCCGAAAACAGCAGAACATCCTCCTTCTCATCGCCCTTCGCACCGACCGAGCCGTTCCGGAAATCAATCGTGCCACGGAACAGCTTTCTGGATTCGCCGCGCAGCACGCCAGAGACATCCATATGGCTCGTCGTCTTCGCACCCGTGTGATAGGCCAGGTAATTCATATCCAGTGACTCTTTTTTATCCAGCAGATAACCGATTTTGCTCTCCAGTGCGCTCGCCTTTGCGCCAAGCTCTGTGCGCATCCCCATGTAGGTTTCGCCACCGCCAAGCACGATCTGAATCGTCTCAACCTGCGCCCCCTCACCACAGGATGTCCCGACGTCATTCAGGAACATCATATCTGCCGGCAGCTTCTGAACCTGCACCAGGTGCACCTTTGCGCCACGCTCCGCGCGAATCTTCGTCTGCACTGCAGCAAAATCGTTTTGCAGCGCAGCCACAGCATCCGTCCCTTTTCCATCTGCTTCTTCGCCGGGAATTTCATTGCTGTCGCCTGGAATTTCCAGACGGTTCTGATGCGTCATCTCTTCGCTGCCCATCACTACTTTCCCACGAAAATCCATGATCACAGTAATCTCACTGTTCTCACACGCATGGATATCAATGCGGTTCTGCGCCGGTTTCCCTGCTTCATAACAAAAACGCAGGCGCACGGGCTCGCTCTCTTTTCTCCCGGAAACAATCTCCCAGCTGTGGAACCCACCATTACAGGAAGCCAGAAGCGCATCCAGATCTGCTCCCACACCGCCTGGAATACCCGTTGGGAAATTTTTTTCTTCATTATTATAATAGCTGTATGAAATCGTATCCGGTGTCTCCATCTCGATCTGACTTTCTGCCGGAACCGGTACACCACGCAGGTTTACCTCATTCACACGCAGCCAGTTCCAGGTCGGGGCAGGCAGCCGGTTTACTGTCATATCCATAGATTTTACTCCTCTCTGTAGCCTGATCCTATGTCTCTCGGTCGCGGACCCAATACCCGAACTCCACGCTTCATTCCCGCTAAGAAATGAAGCAGCTATTGTCCAGCCGTCAGCAGCTTCCGGGTCTCACCCAATGCTCCCTTTCATTTCCAGCCGGATCAGGTTATTCATCTCGACCGCATACTCGACCGGAAGCTCCTTGGATACATTGTCCGCAAACCCACTTACAATCATCGCGCGCGCCTCATCCTCCGGAAGTCCGCGCGACATCAGATAGAATACAGCCTCGTCGCTGATTCGCCCGATCTTTGCCTCATGCCCAATGTCCGCGTCATTCGTGCGGATATCCATCGCCGGGATCGTATCCGATCGGGAAATGCGATCCAGCATCAGTGACTGACAGGAAACGGACGATTTGCTGTGTTTTGCCTTCGGACTTACGACTACTGAGCTGCGGAATGTGCTGATTCCGCCGCCCTTTGAGATCGAGCGTGTATTCATATAAGAGGACGTATTCGGTGCGTTGTGTACCATCTTTGCTCCGGTATCCAGATTCTGGCCCTGGCCGGCAAAGGTGACGCCTGTAAACTCCGCCCTTGCTCCATCTCCATTGAGAATACTCATTGGATACAGGTAGGAAACATGGGAGCCAAAGGAGCCGGACACCCACTCAATCTTACCGCCCGCCTCGACACGGGCACGCTTCGTATTCAGGTTGTACATATTTTTCGACCAGTTTTCGATTGTTGAATAGCGCAGCCGCGCATTTTTCCCGACAAAAAGCTCCACACAGCCCGCATGCAGGTTCGCAACATTGTATTTCGGAGCCGAACACCCCTCAATAAAATGTAAGTCCGCCCCTTCATCAACGATAATCAGTGTATGCTCAAACTGTCCCGCCCCCGGGGCATTCAGCCGGAAATAGGACTGCAGCGGGATGTCAACCTTTACGCCGGGCGGCACATAGACAAATGACCCACCGGACCAGACTGCCCCATGCAGAGCCGCGAATTTGTGGTCACGCGGCGGCACCAGCTTCATAAAGTGACTCTTTACCATGTCTGCGTATTCTCCGTTCAGGGCACTTTCCATATCGGTATATACCACACCCTGCTCCGCGACCTCTTTTTTTACATTGTGATAGACAAGCTCGGAATCATACTGTGCGCCGACACCGGCCAGTGACTCGCGCTCTGCCTGCGGAATCCCTAACAGGTCAAAAGTTTTCTTGATTTCCTCCGGCACGTCCTCCCAGTTGGCTTTCATATCGGTATTTGTCCGCACATAGGTCGCGATCTTGTCCATGTTCAGCCCTTCAATCGACGGACCCCAGTCTGGCACCGGAATCTCATTGTAAATCTCCAGTGATCTCTGACGAAATTCCCGCATCCAGTCCGGGTCGTGCTTTTCATCGGAAATCTGCGCGACGATCTCCGGCGTCAGCCCGGCTTTCAGCCGATAGACATCCTTTTCTTCATTTTTTATATCATATATACTGCGGTTGACGTCCTCAACCCAGGTTTTTTCTTTCATGCTCTGTCATTACCTCCGGTTCCCGTTTTCCTGTGGTCTGCTCTGTCCCACCCAAATATAGAACGGACGGGTATCCTTTCTCCGGGTGCGCGCTTACCCTTACAGGTACTGCTCGAACCCCTTCTCATTGATCTCATCCACAAGGGACGCATCGCCTTCCGCCACAATCCTTCCATCCACCATTACGTGGGTCACATCTACATGCAATGCTTCCAGAATCCGGGTACTGTGCGTGATGATCAACAGGGAACCATCCTTGTCCTTCTGGTATTCCTCCACACCGCGGGATACCGTGCGCACCGCGTCAACATCCAGCCCGGAATCCGTCTCGTCCAGAATCGCCAGCGAAGGCTTCATCATCAGAAGCTGCAGGATCTCCGCTTTCTTTTTTTCACCACCGGAAAATCCGACATTCAGATCTCGCTTTGCGTAAGACTTATCCATCTGCAGAACTTCCATCTTAGCTTCCAGTTCTTTTCGGAAATCCCACAGACGGATACGTTCTCCGGTCCGCTGCTCCAATGCGCTGCGGATAAAATTACTCAGCGTAATCCCCGGTACCTCCAACGGATTCTGGAACGACAGAAACAGCCCTGCTTTCGCGCGCTCTGCCACAGACACCTCGTCCAGGTCTTTCCCGTCAAAAAAGATTTTGCCTCCAGTCACCTCGTAAGACGGGTTCCCCATCAACGCGTAACCGAGTGTCGATTTTCCCGCGCCATTCGGCCCCATCAGCACATGAGTCTCACCTCTGCCAATTTCCAGATGAATCCCATGCAGAATCTCTTTTTCCTCTACCCTGACAGATAAATTCTTTACCTGTAATAATTTTTCAGTCATATCAATCCTCCGTAAATCCCGACTGTTTTGCTCGGATATTGATGTGTATTATATACCCGGTATACGATTCTTGCAAGACAAAATTCCTACAAAATCGGTCGGATTTAAGAATACAGCAAGCATTTGAAAAACGACCGGAAAAGGAGCTTCCCTTTCTGGTCGTTTTTTGTTTACCTTCTTTTTTTATAATCAAGCCGAATTTTATCCGTGATCAGGGCGATGAACTCGGAATTTGTCGGCTTCCCTTTTCCATTACTGACCGTATATCCAAACAGTTCTTCAATCGTATCCATCTTCCCCCGACTCCAGGCAACCTCAATCGCATGGCGGATCGCTCTCTCAACGCGGCTCGACGTAGTCTGGTGTTTTTTTGCGATCGTCGGATACAGGATTTTTGTAATCGAATTGAGCATTTCCGCATCCGTCACCGACATGATAATCGCGTCACGCAGATACTGGTAACCTTTAATATGCGCCGGGACACCGACCTCGTGAATAATATTTGTCACATCCGTCTCCAGATTCTGCTCCAGATAATCCTGCTGGCTTTCTTCCCCGGCAGTTCCCCTCCTGTCTCTGGGCAGAATACGCTCCGTGCGCGCACGCACCCGTTTGATGTGATTCAGCACATTTTCCTGATCGAATGGTTTTAATATATAGTATTCCGCGCCCAGATTGAACGCTTCCAGGGTTGTTCTTTGCTGGTTGACCGCGGATATGACGATAAACGCCGGCTTTTTCATATCTGGTTCCCGGTTGACCCGATCCATCACACCCAGCCCGTCAAGCTTCGGCATAATAATATCCAGGAGAACCACATCCGGCTCTTTTTCCTTTATAATCTCAATCAGTTCCTCTCCATTCCCCGCTTTGCCGACGACCCGCAGCTCCTCATCACTGCTGACAATGTGATCCAGCATCTGCACCATCCTGTCATTATCATCTGCAATAGCGACATTCAATTTGTTCATAATTATCTGTACTCCTCTCCTTATAATTGGGAACCGCACTTTGCCGTTTCCCTTCGCCGCTGTTTCAACCGGCCTGCCTCTATTATATTTTTTTCGCCTGAATTCGCAAGAAAATCTCATCGAGCGGTTCCGACAGAAACAGCCGCAATTCTCCCCTGTTACCGTGCGATTGACATGTCTTAGAAACGTAACCCCTGCTGAAATGTGACAAAATAAGGAAAAATATAGCAGATTTTGAAGAAATATTTTTCTCTTGTTTCTTCGACTCTCTTTGTGGTATACTGTCCCGGTAGTTGTGTTGTATCCCGACAAGGAAGAGATACCATCCCCTGCTTTCAGGCTTTCTTATGCAAAGCCTGATGCTGCGTCTGAAATACCGGCATTCTGTCCCAAAGCATTCTACCGCTGCGGAGAGTAGCTTTCCGACCGCCGGATCCGGCGTATCCACGGTACTCTTTCATACAGGGAATAATAACAAGGAGGACAAATCAAATGAACACAAACACAAAATTCAACACCTCGCAGCTCGTCATTCTTGGTCTCATGACCGCCATTTTGCTTCTCATGGCCTATACTCCACTCGGATATCTGAATATCGGTCCGCTCGCAATCACATTCAATGTGATTCCTGTGGCGATTGCCGCGATTACGCTCGGCCCGGTCGGCGGCGCAGTGACCGGTTCCGTCTTTGGACTGACCAGCTTCCTGCAGTGTATCGGCATTGGCGGTACCAGCGCCATGGGCGCGATCCTGTTTGGGATTAACCCGATCCTTGCTTTTATCCAGCGTTTTGTTCCCAGATTCCTGGACGGCCTGCTTCTCGGATATATTTTCCGCGGCGCCAGAAAAACCGTGAATACATCCGCAGCCTGCTTCGTAACCGGCTTCTGCTCTGCTTTCCTGAATACGCTGTTCTTCATGAGTGCGCTGGTACTGCTGTTTGGAAATACCGAGTATATGCAAAACCTGATGGGCGGCCAAAATGTCATTCTGTTTATCTGTGGGTTTGTCGGTGTCAACGCCATCTGCGAGATGATCTCTTCCACCATCCTCACTGGTGCAATTGGCATGGCACTATACAAAGCTCATTTTGTGCCGGCGCCGACACCGCGTCACGCACGCGCGTAAAAGAATTGTAACTGTGAAAATACCAAACCGTTACGAATCATCAAATAATTCAGGAGGTTCCCGCCATGATTCTGGCAATCGATATCGGAAATACAAACACAGTCATCGGCTGCTGCCGCGACCAGAACATACTCTTTGTAGAACGCCTGTCTACAGCACCTTCCCGCACCGTGCTGGAATACGCGATCAGTATCAAAAACGTTCTTGAGCTCTACAAAATTGACCGTGACGAGCTCTCAGGCGCAATTATTTCTTCTGTTGTACCGCCGCTGACAGATTTATTCTGTGAAGCAGTACAGAAAATCATCGGCATCCGTCCGATGGTGGGGGGACCCGGAGTAAAAACAGGCCTGAACATCCTGATGGATAACCCCGCGCAGGTCGGCAGCGACCTGATCGTCAATGCAGTCGCTGCGATCGCTGAATACCAGGCCCCTCTGATCATCATTGATATGGGAACAGCGACGACCCTCTCCGTGATTGATCGGAATAAAAATTATATCGGCGGTATGATTCTTCCAGGCATCCGTGTTTCCCTGGATTCCCTTGTCAGCCGGACATCTCAGCTGGTGCGCATCAGTCTGGAAGCTCCAAAACGACTGATCGGAAAAAATACTGCCGAATGTATGAAGAGCGGTATCATTCACGGAAACGCCGCCTGCATCGACGGAATGATCGAGCGGATCGAGCAGGAAATTGATGAAAAAGCGACGGTAATTGCCACCGGAGGACTGGCGGCGCGGATCACGCCGCACTGTACCCATGAGATTCTGCTCGATGACGCTCTTTTGCTGAAAGGCCTGATGTATATCTACTACAAAAACGCGTAAATGTTACAGCCATTGCTGTAATCACGCATATATAACGTTGAAAACAGGAAAACCTGAAAAAATGCTTGACAGAAATACCTGTTTGGAATAAGATATTTTCGTGTGTTTACGAAAACGACCGTGTCCGTTTATAAACAAACCATGAGAATTTCGCAAAGTTGGGAGGTGTCTGAATTGGCTAATATTAAGTCTGCAAAGAAAAGAATTCTTGTTTCTCAGAAGAAGCATGACAAAAATAAATCCATCAAGTCTTCTGTAAAGACCGCAATGAAGAAAGTAGAAGCAGCTGTGGCTGCGAATGACAAGGCGGCAGCGGAAGCAGCTCTGCTGGCTGCGACTTCTACGATTGATAAAGCAGCTACCAAGGGCGTTTATCACAAGAACAATGCAGCGAGAAAAGTTTCCCGTCTGACCAAAGCTGTCAATACAATGGCTTAATGCTAATGATAAAATCGAAAAACCGCAGTCACACCGTCACGTGACTGCGTTTTTTTATGCACAGAGCCGGACAAGGAATTTTTGCGGCTAAGGCCGCAATCCGGCTCGCGCGGGCGAACAGGATTCGGCACGCCGCCTCCTGCTCGATCGCAGGGAGCGCGAGATGAAATCTCGTAACTATCTGACTTCCTGGAAATCTGAACAGACCCCCTCGATCAGCTCCCACACTTCTTCGCGCCCCTGTCCGGTCTGGGAAGAAAAAGGAATGATCTGCGTACCCGACCGCACGTTCAGACTCTCCCGCACAAGCTTTAGCTGCTTCTGCGTCTGGCTTCGCTTAATTTTATCAAGCTTTGTCACCAGTATTACCGGTTCGTATCCATTCGCGCAGATCCACTCGTACATGGTCTTATCATTCTGCCCCGGTTCATGACGAATATCAATCAGCAGAAACACCGCCCTCAGTTGCGAAGAGATGCGCAGATAGCGCTCAATCATCTTGCCCCATTTTTCTTTTTCCGCCTGTGGCACATTTGCGTAGCCATAGCCCGGAAGATCTACCAGGTAAAGGCTGTCATTGACATTATAGAAATTGATCGTCTGAGTCTTCCCCGGCTGGGAGCTCGTCCGCGCCAGAGACTTGCGGTTCATCAGCGTATTGATCAATGATGACTTTCCTACGTTTGACTTTCCCGCAAACGCAACCTCCGGCCTGCCATTTTCGGGCAGCCTGCTTGTAATCCCGCATACCGTTTCGAGGCTCGCCTGTTTTATAATCATCTTTCTTTTCCTTATATAGCGCCGCCCCTGATCACTTTATAAACAGCATACCCTGTTGCGGATCAAAGGAAAAAGCGCTTCTGAATTTTATCCATTTTATTTTTATACATTTAATGATTCGAGCGACAAAAAGATTGGATGCAATCACCCAGGTTACGCCAGCGCTGCTTTCAATACTTCCGGCATTGCACTCACAAAAAGGATCTTCAGACCGTCTTTGATCTCATCCTGGATCTCTGCGACATCCGCTTTATTCTCCGCCGGCACCAGCACTGTCATAATACCTGCCTGCTTCGCGGCAAGCAGTTTCTCTTTCAGGCCGCCAATCGCCAGAACCCTGCCGCGCAGGGTGATCTCGCCGGTCATCGCTACATCCGCCCGCACTGGAATCTCCGTGATCGCCGAGAGAATCGCCGTTGCCATCGTGATGCCCGCCGAAGGTCCATCTTTTGGCACCGCACCCTCTGGAATATGGATATGAATATCATTTTTCGTAAAAAAGTCCGGATCAATCTTGTACTGTGTCCCCAGGGAACGCACATAGCTGATCGCTGTCCGCGCGGATTCCTTCATCACGTCGCCCATCTGGCCGGTCAGCAGGAACTCTCCTTTTCCAGGCATGGTATTCACTTCAATCTGCAAGGTGTCGCCGCCGACACTTGTCCAGGCCAGCCCGCGCACAATACCTACATCATTCTTTGCATTCCGCATCAGGATATTACTGCGTTTCCGGCCGAGATAGTGCTCCAGATTTTTTCCTGTTACCTTTACCGTAGTGGCCCCATCCTCCAGAATTTCTCTGGCTGCCTTTCGGCAAATCTCATCCAGCCTGCGCTCCAGCTGGCGAACCCCTGCTTCTCTGGTATAGCCTTCAATCACCGCCTCTAACGCGGATTTGGAGATAGTCAGCTGCCCCTTTTTGAGACCGTTGCGCTCCAGCTGTTTTTTCATCAGATGCTGCCGCGCGATATGGTATTTTTCATTCGCGGTATAACTCGTCACCTCAATCAGTTCCATACGGTCAAGCAGCGGTCTTGGAATCGTATGCACATCATTCGCCGTCGCGATAAACAGCACATCGGATAAATCAATCGGCAGTTCCACGTAATTATCGCGGAAACGGCTGTTCTGCTCTGAGTCCAGCACCTCTAAAAGTGCAGAGGATGTATCTCCCTTATAATCACTGCTCACCTTGTCAATCTCGTCCAGCAGCATCAGCGGATTTTTAACCCCCGCCTGCCGCAGACCGTCCGCAATCCGTCCTGGCATAGCGCCGACATAGGTGCGGCGATGTCCGCGGATCTCCGCCTCGTCACGCACACCGCCCAGGCTGATCCGCACAAATTTTTTCTCCAGGGCACGCGCGATCGACTGCGTGATTGACGTTTTTCCCGTACCGGGCGGGCCTACCAGACAGATAATCGGACTGTCTCCCTTTTCCGTCAGAGTACGTACCGCCAGAAACTCCAGAACACGTTCCTTGACCTTTTCCAGTCCATAGTGATCCTGCTCCAGAATCTTTCTGGCATTTTTCAGGTCATGGTTATCCGTGGAAGCCTTCTCCCACGGAAGCTCCAGCAGGGTCTCAATATATCCCCGCAGAACCGAGTTCTCAGCAGAATTCATACCAAGACCTTTCAGACGTTCCGCTTCTTTGTGAATCTTTTCCTTCACCTCGTCCGGTGCTTCCAGTCGTTCTGCCGCCTCTTCGTAGTGCCGTACATCGGAAAGCAGCGTATCCTCGCCAAGTTCTTCCTGTATCACACGGATTTGCTCACGAAGTACGTATTCGCGCTGATTCTTATCTACACGCTCTCTTACCTTGATCTGAATCTCATTCTGCACCTGCAAAATATCGATCTCCCGAACAAGAAGTGAACTCAGGAGATTGTAACGATCCACCATGTCTTTTGTCTCGAGAAGGCTCTGCCGCGCATCATAGCGCACGGGCAGATGGACACAGGCCGCCATCGTCAGCTTTTCAAATTCATGGATTTCCAGAAGGGAGCGCAGCATATCCTTCCCAAACTTGGGATTCAGCTGACCATAACGGGACAAAAGATCCTCCAGTCCCCGCGTCATGGCCTCCGCAGTCAGCTCATCCAGCTCGACCTCCTCATCTTCCAGTATCTCAATCTGCGCTTCGAAATAGCTGTCCTGATCCACCATATCCAGTATGCGTGCCCGTTCAAGTCCTTCGGCTCTGACACGTACGATATTTTTGGGCAGCTTCGCCACGTTAAGTACCTTTGCTGCTACGCCAATCTCATATAAATCCGCAAGACCCGGATCATTTGCGTCCGGGTCTTTCTGTGTCAAAAGAAATATCGCCTGATCTGCCGCCATCGCTTCTTCTACCGCCCGGATGGATTTATCCCGGCTGACGTCAAAGCTCAATATCATGGTCGGAAAAACCGTCATACCGCGAAGCGGTATCACCGGCATGTTTCGAATCATGTCTTCCATTTCGTTTCTCTCTTCTATTATACTCCTGACAATTCAGAGCAATTACTTTTTCGTTCCATCACGCAGTCTCTTCAAAAAGGCGAAACCTGCGCTTTCTTCTGGGCGTATAGTCATTGCTGCGCCAGGTCAGCTCCGGCTCACCCGTACCCTCTACCGTCTCTTTCGTCACCAGACACGTGGCAATCGTATTGTCCGACGGAATCCGGAACATCAGATCCATCATCGTGTCCTCGAGAATGGCACGCAGGCCTCTTGCTCCCATCCGACGCTTAATGGTGCGGTCCGCAATCGCCTCGATCGCCTCCGGCGTAAAGGACAGCTCTACATCATCCAGTCCAAAAAGCCCCTGATACTGCTTAATCAGTGCATTCCTCGGCTCTGTCAGAATACGGATCAGCGTATCGCGATCCAGGTCATCCAGAGATACCACAATCGGCACACGGCCCATAAACTCTGGAATCATACCAAACTTGATAAAATCCTCCGGCAACGCCTCTTTTAAAACCTCTCCAACATTGCGGTCTTCTCTTTTCTGCGTCAGCTCTGAACCAAAACCGATCCCCTTTCGATCCATCCGGTTCTCAATGATCCGGTCAAGCCCTTCGAATGCCCCTCCGCAGATGAAGAGAATATTCGTCGTATCGATCTGAATCAGCTCCTGATGCGGATGCTTCCGCCCTCCCTGCGGGGGAACCGAGGCAACCGTCCCTTCCAGAATCTTCAGCAGGGCCTGCTGTACGCCCTCACCGGAGACATCTCTCGTGATGGAAGCATTTTCAGATTTTCGCGTGATCTTGTCAATCTCATCGATGTAAATAATCCCGTATTCGGCTTTTTTAATATCGTAATCCGCTGCCTGTATAATCTTCAGCAGAATATTTTCCACATCCTCACCGACATAGCCAGCCTCTGTCAGGGCGGTCGCGTCCGCGATTGCAAATGGAACATTCAGAAGCCGCGCCAGCGTCTGCGCCAGCATCGTTTTCCCGCAGCCGGTCGGCCCAAGCATCAGAATATTGCTCTTCTGGATCTCCACGTCCAGATATTTCCCGCTGGTAATTCTCTTGTAATGATTGTAAACGGCCACAGACAGAGCCTTTTTCGCCGCGTCCTGCCCAATCACATACTCATCCAGAAACGCTTTGATCTGAACTGGCTTTAGCAGGTTAATCGCGTCCGGATCTTCCCCAAGATATTCCTCCGTCAGTTCCTCCTCCACGATCTCTGCGCAGATATCAATGCACTCGTCACAGATATACACGCCATTCGGCCCGGCAATCAGCTTGCGCACCTGATCCTCAGTCTTATTACAAAAGGAACATCTGACTTTCTCCATGATTTTCCCCGGCATATCTTCACCTCTTCAAACGGTCTTCGCTGCAAGTGGGAAGACCTGGCCATACAGTTGCAGGGACTGTTACCTGAATCTTTGCAACAGTCCCGGTTCTCTTTTCTATCTCGAAGTAACCACTTCGTCAATCAGCCCGTAGGCCTTCGCCTCCTCGGCGGACATAAAATTGTCCCTCTCCGTGTCGACGGCAATCACTTCCAGAGGCTTGCCCGTGTTAGCGGCAAGCATTTCATTCAGCTTCTTCTTTGTCTTTAAAATATGATCCGCAGCAATCTTAATATCCGTCGCCTGCCCCTGTGCGCCACCGGACGGCTGATGAATCATGATCTCCGAATTCGGAAGTGCATAGCGTTTGCCCTTCGCACCGCCTGCAAGCAGGAAAGCACCCATACTCGCTGCCATACCCATGCAGATTGTCGAAACGTCACACTTCACATAGTGCATCGTATCGTAAATCGCCAGCCCCGCAGAAACAGAACCGCCCGGACTGTTGATATACAGATGAATATCCTTATTTGGGTCCTCAGATTCCAGAAATAAAAGCTGCGCGACCACCAGATTTGCACTCAGGTCTGTCACTTCTTCTCCCAGAAAAATAATCCGATCCTTCAGTAATCTCGAATAGATGTCATAGGAGCGCTCTCCTCTGCCCGTCTGTTCAATGACATACGGCACAAAACTCATGTTTTCCGTCCCCTTTCATGCTTGCTTCATGCTGAATACTTATTCTTCCTCATCAGAAGCAGCGAGCGTCACTTCCTCAACTTCTTCCGCCACTTCTTCTGAACCCTCAACCGTGATCTCTTCCAGCTCATCGCTGTCAGATTCCACAGCATCTACCTCTACGGCCGCGTCTGTAACCAGGTCTACCGCCGCCTGAACCCGAATATCTTCCCTCATCTGCTCGAGTTCGCTCTCGCCAAGGAGCCCTTTCAGCTTTTCAGTATCCATGCGGTAGGAAGCTGCCATCTTCTGAATCTCCTCATCGAGACGCTCCTCACTGACCTCAATATTCTCTGCATCAGCGATCGCTTCCAGCACCAGAGAATTCTGAATCCGACGCAGAGCCTCCGGGCGATACTGCTCTCCGAGTTCCTCTCTCGTCGAACCGGTGTACTCCAGATACTGGCTCAGGCTCAATCCCTGCCTCTGAATCTGCGCGCCAAACTCATCCACCATGCGGCTGATCTGCTCATCAACCATCGGATCCGGGATATCCATCCCGGCATTCGCTGCCGCTTTCTCTACTGCCTTATTCTGCTTCTCGCGCTTCATCGCATCGCGCTTCTGCTGCAGAAGCTTCTCCTGTACATCATTGCGATATTCCTCCAGCGTGTCAAACTCGGATACATCCTGCGCGAACTCATCATCCAGCTCCGGAAGCACCTTCACGCTGATAGAATGCACAGTGCATTAAAAGACAGCTGCCTTGCCCTGCAGCTCTTTTGCCTGATAATTCGCAGGGAAGGTAACATTTACTTCCGTCTCTTCTCCAATATTCTTGCCAATCAGCTGCTCCTCAAAGCCCGGGATAAACGCACCAGAGCCAATGGTCAACGGATAATCCGTGCCCTTGCCGCCCTCAAACGCTTCGCCATCTACAAACCCTTCAAAATCCAGCTTAATCGAGTCGCCATTCTGTACCGGGCGATCATCCACATCGATCTCACGGGCATTTTGTTCGCGCTCCTTCTCGATCGCGGCATTCACTTCCTCCTCAGAGGCCTCCGGCTGCTTAATCTCTACCTCGAGTCCTTTGTACTCGCCAAGCGTCACCTCTGGCTTCAGCGCGACTTCCGCGGTAAAAATAAATGGCTTACCTTCCTCAATCTGCACAATATCAATCGTCGGACGGGACACAATGGCCTCTCCACACTCCTCTACAGCCGCCGGATAAGCGCTGTTAATCGCACTGTTCGCAGCATCCTCATAAAAAATGCCGTCACCATACATCTTCTGGATCATCTTGCGCGGCGCCTTACCCTTGCGGAAGCCTGGCACACTGATTTTATTCTTCTGAGCCTGATAAGCCTTATCCAAAGCAGTCGTAAACGCTCCTGCTGAAACCTCAATCGTAAGCTTCGCCATATTGCCTTCGAGTTTCTCTACCTGTACACTCATTGTACGTTAATCCTCCTTGATTCTTTGCGGCACTTCATTCTCTGCCGCATTTCTTAACGCAGAACCCGCTGCAAGTCACATCCTGACCAGAGTTACGCTATTTCTATTTCTACAGATGTGGCCTGTAATCAAAACTCTCACGTTTGCAGTCATTGAAATAGTATAACACAGCGCTATCAAAAACGCTAGCACTTTTTACGCGAAAACAATGGATTTTGCGAGTTTCTCCGCAGTATCCTGCCCTCTCAGCTGCGCCACCAGTGACAATCCAAACGGAATCGCGGTTCCCATCCCACGGCTCGTGGTCACATTTCCCGAGACTTCTACCGGATTCATGGTGACATGAGCCCCAGTCAGCTTTTCTTCAAGACCCGGATAGCACACAGCTGTCCTTCCCTCCAGCAACCCAAGTCCTCCAAAGACCGTCGGCGCCGCACAGATCGCAGCGATCCGCCTGCCCGCCGCTGCCTGCTCCTTCAAAAGCTTTGCCAGACCCTCATGCGCCGCCAGATTCGCAGTCCCCGGCATCCCGCCAGGCAGCACAAGCAGCTGCGCAGCATTCTCCCCTATCTCGTCAAACAGCAGATCCGCCTTTACTTCGATCCCATGGCTGCCGTGAATCACCGTTCTCTCCATGATCGAAACCATCTGAACCTCAATCCCGGCCCGCCGCAGCAGATCCACCACGGTCAATCCTTCAATCTCTTCAAAACCATCCGCCAGAAAAACATATGCTTCCGCCATTCGTAAAACACTCCTTTTCCTCTATTATCCACCCTGTCTCTGACAGACGTTTCCGCCTGCCGCACTTCCGGTTTGCCGCCCCTAAGTTTATCAGACCATTCTCATAAAATCAATATGCAGATATCCTTTTCCTGCGTAAAAAAATATGATATAGTGTAATTTGTTACTGGTCACACCTGTCATTTCATCTGGCTGATGAATCACCTGTGACCATGTCCTTACTCCGCGAATGAATGAAAGAGAGGATTCCAGCACAATGGAAATTGAAAGAAAATATTTGATTGACGTACTTCCTCCTAACCTGAATGATTATCCATTCCACCAGATCGAGCAGGCTTACCTCTGCACTTCCCCGGTCATCCGCATCCGCAGGCAGGATGACGAGTATATCCTGACCTATAAGGGAAAAGGGTTGATGATCCGCGAAGAATACAATCTGCCGCTCACCGCAGAGGCTTACGCCCATCTTCTTCCGAAAACAGACGGCAACCTTCTGACCAAGAAGCGCTATGTTATTCCCCTTACAGGCAAATTAAAAATCGAACTGGATGTTTTCGAAGGGAAGTTCAGCGGCCTTAAAATGGCGGAGGTTGAATTTCCGGATGAGAAAACCGCCAATGCCTTCACCCCGCCTGACTGGTTCGGCCGTGAAGTCACCTGCGATCCGGCATACCACAACTCAAATATGAGCCAGTGCAGGTAAAGGGCGCGGCACCTGCCGCTTCATCCTTTGCGCAGTCCTGCACACAAAAAAGTTTTTTCGACAAATTTCTCTTTTTTTCGCGAACAATTATGGTGCTTTTTTCGTTCTATTTACAGAAAAGCATCTAATACGAGGATTCTTCCAGACAGCCTGCATTCCAGATGCTCTGCGCAAAAACGAATCGGACGGAAACCTCGAGGGGAGGATAAAGGAAAGATGAAAAAAGAAAAAGAAGAACCCGCTTACCTGAGAAACATGCGTACGCTCCGCGCAAACGCAAAATACACGCAGGAAGAAGTCAGTGAGAAGCTGAATATCCAGAGGGCTACCTACTGCAACTACGAGCAGGGAATCCGGCTGCCTCCGCTGGATATTGTAATCCGCCTTGCCCGGTTATACAATGTCAGTGTAGATTACCTTCTTTGCTGCACCAGCGAAGAAGACATACCGGCAAACTACAGGCACCTGTGCGCAAGTGAGCGCCGGCTGCTGGAGAACATTTACTCGCTCACGGCCAATAGCCAGAAAGAGGTCTGGCAATTCATATACTTCAAGAAAAAGTATCCATCGTAATAAGTAAGGATGGCATGGAAAACCAATGATAACCTGGAAAAAATCAGAAAAATCGCATATACGGAAGATATCCTGGCGCAGTCTGGCTGCAGATACCAGGCTACGCCAGGAATCATAACAAACCGTTCTCTCAGCCTCTGCAGCAGCTCCACCAGCCCATTTCCCAACAGATGCTACAATACCTCCGCCAGCTGTGCGAGATCCGCCTCCGTTGTCGACCAGCTTGTCGCGAAGCGCACAACCGTATGCGTTTCATCCGCCTTTTCCCAGAAGCCAAACGCCACCTGCCTCTTCAGCTTTTCCATCTCCGTGTTTTCCAATATAATAAACTGCTGATTCGTCGGCGATTCCAGATAAAACTCACAGCCCTTTTCATGAAACAATGTTTTCAGGCGCTCAGCCTTTTCAATCGCATGGCGGCTGATTTCCCAGTAGAGCCCATCCGTAAACAATACATCAAACTGAATCCCAAGCAGGCGTCCTTTCGCCAGCAAAGCGCCCCGCTGCTTCACCTGCGGCAGAAAATGCCGCGGCGTATTGCGCTTCGTGAACACGACCGCTTCCCCACAGAGCGCACCCACCTTCGTTCCGCCAATGTAAAACACATCACAGAGACGCGCCACATCCGCAAGCGTCAGATCGCTTTGCAGGCTCATCAGCCCATAGCCCAGGCGCGCGCCATCCATATAAAGAGGGATTTCATATCTTTGGCAGATCGCAGCCAGGCGCTCCAGCTCCGCCTTCGTATACAGAGTTCCGTACTCGGTCGGATGAGAAAGATAGACCATCCCCGGAAAAACCATATGCTCATGGTTGCCGTCCTGGTAAAATTTCCCCAGAAACAGCTCCAGCTCCTTCGCGTCAATTTTCCCGGCATGCTGTGGAACCGTCAGTACCTTATGCCCGGAATACTCAATCGCTCCCGCCTCATGCGTATTCACATGCCCCGTATCCGCCGCAACCACGCCCTCATAGCTTTGCAGCATCGTCGAGATCACAGTCGTATTCGTCTGCGTCCCTCCCGTCAAAAACCACACATCCGCCTCCGGACATCCGCAGGCCGTCCGAATCTTCGCCTTCGCGCTCTCGCAGTAAGGGTCTTCCCCATATCCGGAAACCGCCTCCAGATTCGTCTCCATCAAACGCTGCAGAATCGCCGGGTGAGCGCCGGTCGTATAATCACTTTCAAAAGATAACATCTCATTCCTCCAGAAGGTCACTGCATAATGGGATTCAAAAGCCGTTCCTCAAAGGACACTGTTGCTCCATCATTTTCCTGCTTTGCTTCGGCTATCATTTAGTCTACCGGAACAGTATTGAAAATATACGGATAAATTTAAAAGGCGGCTCCCTGACCATTTTGAACCTGTGCAAGTATGCAAGATGAAAACGGAGAAACCGCCCAAATCAAGGCTTTATAGAATGCGGCCAGTGGGACTCGAACCCACACGGTCTCCCACAGGAACCTAAATCCTGCACGTCTGCCAATTCCGTCATGGCCGCAACATGTCACGTGACGGCTCAACATCGTTTTCGGAAACGACGAATCGCCAAGCTGGGCTAGCCGGATTCGAACCGGCGAATGCAGGAGTCAAAGTCCTGTGCCTTACCGCTTGGCGATAGCCCATTAAAGGGTTTTCTATATAATAAAAGGGTGGATAAAGGGATTCGAACCCTTGGCCTCCAGAGCCACAATCTGGCGCGCTAACCAGCTGCGCTATACCCACCATAATTATTCGGAACATTATACCATATCTGTGAATCTGAAATGGAAAGCGAGCCTGAAGGGATTCGAACCCCCGACCCACGGCTTAGAAGGCCGTTGCTCTATCCGACTGAGCTACAGACTCAAAAAGCGGGTGATGGGAATCGAACCCACGTGTCCAGCTTGGAAGGCTGGTGTTCTACCATTGAACTACACCCGCATATATATATTCACCTGGCAATCGGGGTGACAGGATTCGAACCTGCGACCTCCTGGTCCCAAACCAGGCGCTCTAGCCAAGCTGAGCCACACCCCGAATCAGC
>JAJBUL010000071.1 GCA_020860365.1 Clostridiales bacterium
TACATGTAATCTTTATATTTATAATTTATAAATTTTTTCGTAAAAGGTTGACATCTTTATTAATTGGACATATTATGAAAGCGTAACAATAGTTACTATGTAAATAAGCCCTTGGTGCTAAGCTTCCCATGATACGGGATCAGCTGATACCTGGGGCTTTACTCGTATAAGGAGGAGCTATGAAAACAGCAATTTTAGTTGATGGAGGTTTTTACAGAAAACGCGCTGCTTACTTGTGGGGCAAGAAGACGCCAGAGAAACGCGCCGCAGAACTATTCGCATACTGCTCCGCACATTTACGGCATGAACAAAGGTATGATGATCGAGGGCTGTACAGAATATTCTATTACGACTGCCCACCTCTTGCAAAGACTGTATACCATCCACTGCTCAAGCGAGGGGTCGATTTCAGACATTCTGATACGTATAATTGGACAAATCTATTTTTTGATGAACTGCGAAAACAACGCAAAGTCGCGCTTAGACTCGGAGAACTATCAGACGCTTACGCATCATACAACATAAGTTCTCGCGCACTAAAGGATATTTGTTCTGGTGTTAAGACTATAAGTGATTTAAAAGAAGAAGATTTTTCTATTTCATTTCAACAAAAAGGCGTAGATATGCGCATAGGCCTTGATATTGCGTCACTCGCGTATAAGCGTCAAGTTGACCAGATTATCTTAATTGCTGGTGATAGTGATTTTGTTCCTGCAGCTAAACTTGCACGACGTGAAGGAATCGACTTTATTCTCGATCCAATGTGGGCCAACATAAAAGATAGTTTATTTGAACATATTGATGGGTTGATGTCTCAATGGGGAAACAAAGATAAAAAAGATGAGACCAATTAATTGAGTTTTTCTAATAAACTGATTTTTTGCTTTAATATTCCTTTAATGTTTGGCTGTTATCCTGTTGTCAGAAAAACAAACCACTACCAAATTTGCATCGGTTCATAAAAGAGACTCAGACACATAAACCCGCGCACCCACTCAGAACCGCTGCACATGAATAAAAAGGAGGACATCACTATGACAAACAAATTTCAGACTTATCTCAACCTGACCGGAAAAGCGATCCTTTCCATCACCTGCGCTGCCATGCTCACACTTTCATGCAGCCAGATTACACAGGCTTCGGAACAGAGCTCGGTGGTTATCGGAGCAGAAGCCGCGCAGAACTTTGCTTTCGCTGACGTGGGCGTGGATCCGCTCTCTGTTGAATCCGTATTCACCGAATACGACTACGACGACGGAGATTTTCTATACGATGTCGACTTTACTGTAGAAGATACTGAATATGAGTACCAGATCCAGGCTTACGACGGCAGTGTACTGAAAAAATCCATTGAATACCTGGGGCTGAAAAGAACGGTCTCCCAGCAGACAGATACGCCTGCAGCCATTACGCTTGAGGAAGCGAAAGAACTGGCTCTTGCAGATACAGAACTCACAGACGAAGAGCTGGAGCTTGTCACATTCACAAAGGAAAAGTCTGACGAAGACGATGGCATTTCCGTATACGACATTGAATTTTATACGGATACCACAAAGTATGAATATGAGATCAGCACACTCACAGGGGACATTCTGGAACTGTCTGTAGAATATGGATTCACTGCACAGGACATGGCAAGTACCTCTGACACAGCCAGCGACGGTAGTAATTCAGGCAGCAGCAGCACGGGCAATACAGGCGACAACAGCACAGAAAATACAGGCAATAGTTCAGGCAATACAGGCAGCTCGACCACTTCCTACATCAGCCTGGACGAAGCCAAAACCATCGCTCTGGAATATGCGGGACTCTCTGGTTCAGATGTGACTTTTAAGAAGGCAAAGCTGGATAAGGAACACGGAACCATGGTTTATGAGATTGAATTTTATCAGGGCAGGATGGAATATGAATGCGAAATCAACGCGGTTACCGGCACAATCATTGAATTCGAAATTGACGACTAAAACCAATCGGATAGGGGAACGCCCTTCTCCCCTATCCGCCTGCGCGAGCCGGGTGCGGCCTTAGCCGCAAAATTTTCTTGCGCGGCTCTGTACATAATAAAAGCAGGCATATCATGTGCCTGCTTTTTATTACCTGTTACCCCAGTCATCCCCCTGTTTCCAATGTGAGTGACTGCCAGTCTTTCTCATCTGTATATGAACCTTTGCCAGATTAATAAACGAGCAAACTCTTTTAACAATCATGCTTCGTTTATTTATTCAGCAAAGCCTTTACCTTTTCTTTCGCTTCCTCCACATCCTTGCAATCATTTAAAATCTCAAGGATTTTTCTGGTCTGATTTTCCTCAGCCAATTCTCTGATCATTTCGCTGACATTCATGTCTTCTTCCATCCGTTCTCCTTTCTGGCTTCCCATCCACCTGATTGGTCAAACCGGCACCCAACCGCACACACTATATACCATCTCATTTGAAAAGTCAAATAAATTATCACAAAATCGCAATGCAGGTCTTTACGGTTTCAAGGAGAGCCGCGCCATGCTAAATTGCCTGCGGCAATGGCGCAGCCTGTGTCATAAGGAATCCACCGGCAAGCCGGTTCCCCTTATGACATATGACAAACGTGGAATGCTACGTAGATATAGCATTAGTACTCCTGACTCTCCATATAGTTCATGTATTTCACCACCATCAACGCAATCTTGAACGTAATGGCGTCCTCGAACACGCGCAAATCAAGACCTGTAGTCTTCTGCAACTTGTCCAGGCGATAGACGAGCGTGTTCCGGTGGATATAGAGCTGTCTGGAGGTTTCAGAAACATTCAGGCTGTTCTCGAAAAATTTATTGATCGTGGTCAGGGTCTCATCGTCGAAGTCATCCGGGGATTTGCCATCGAAGACTTCTTTGATGAACATTTTGCAGAGTGGGATCGGCAACTGATAAATCAGACGGCCAATACCCAGGGAACTGTACGCGATCACCTTGCGTTCCTCGAAGAAAATCTTGCCGACATTCAGCGCCATCCGCGCCTCCTTATACGAGCGGGATACTTCCTTGATCTCACCGACGATCGTGCCATACGCGATCAATGCTTCTTTTTTCTTCTCCTCGCCGAGGGCATCCAGAATCATCTCCGCGACGCGGTCCATCTCCGGATATCCCTCCTGCTCCCCAAGCTCTTTCACGACAATGATGCTCTTCTCATCCACAGCCGTGATGAAATCGCCGGGACGGCCATTAAACAGGGTACGGATGTTTTCAACCGCGCCGGATTCTTTCTCGTGGTTCAGCTCCACGATAAACACCACGCGGCGAACCTCTGTATCAATATGGAGCTTCTTTGCCCGATTATAAATATCGACCAGAAGCAGGTTATCCAGAAGAAGATTCTTAATAAAATTATCCTTATCAAAGCGTTCCTTGTACGCGATCAGAAGGTTCGTCAGCTGAAATGCCACCATCCGTCCGACCATGTGAACATCGTCGCTGTTTCCATTCGCAAGCAGAATATATTCCAGCTGATGGTCATCAAACACTTTAAAGAACTGACACCCTGAAACGACCTGACTGTCTGCCGGTGAATTTGCAAACGGAGGCACAGATTCCCGGAAGTTCTCTGCCTCTGAAAAAGTTGTCGCCAGGATGACCCCTTCCGTATCCAGTACACATAAATCCACCCTGCTAATCGATTTCACCCCATCCAGCGTCGTCTGTAAAACCTGATTTGATATCACTTCCATGCCCTCCTTTTCATAAACAACCCCACTGCCGCCATTTTAATATATCTCTACAAAAAAATCAATAAAAATTGTGAAAAATGCACGAAAAAAATCAAAGTCTGGCGACAGGAAGCTCGCCTCATGGGCAAAAATTACAAAATCCCCGGAAGCGTCAGCCAATGCTCCCGGGGAAGTATCAAATCTTTATTACAGACTCCTTTTGATGTTGCTCTGAACTTAGATTTCGTGACCGTTCCGTACCTTCACAGTCGCGATATACGTCTTCATGCGGTACTGCGCAGCAAGCGCAAAGTACCGCATTCGTAACTGTTCAGTACCTTCGCAGTTACCTGCATTGTACAACTGTCAGACTTCAAATAACAGATCGCCATAGGACGGCATTGGCCACATTTCCTTATCGACAATCATTTCCAGCTTGTCGACCGGTGCACGCAGCTCACTCATCGCAGTCATTACGACGTCATGGAAATATTTCGCCTGATCCGCGCCTTCTTCCATTGCTCCGGCTTCAGCAGTGACGGTAGACAGCTTCTCGAGAGCAGCCTTGGTCTCTACCAGCAACGCACTGGTTTCAGAAAGCAGTTCTGTCTGTACAGAAGTATCCGCTCCGGCCGCCTTTACGGTATTGATTGTGTCCGCCAGGCTCTTTGTAGACTTGATAACAGCCGGAATGATCTGCTTGCTCGCGATATCGATCATGGACTTCGCCTCGATGTTGATCGCCTTGGAGTAGTTCTCATACTTGATCTCTACACGGGACTCCAGCTCCGCCTTTGTAAATACGCCAAACTTTTCAAACATGGAGACAGACTTATCCGTTACCAGTGACGGAATCGCGTCTACCATGGACTTGATGTTCGGAAGCCCTCTTCTCTCCGCTTCCTCAACCCACTCTGGAGCGTAGCCGTTTCCGTTGAAGACAATTCTCTGGTGCTCGGTCAGCTGACGCTTGATCAGGCTGTGTACCTCCGCGTCAAAGTCCGTCGCATTCTCCAGAATGTCGCAGGCGTCACAGAATGCTTCGGCTACGATTGTATTCAATACAATGTTTGGAGAAGCGATGGAATCACGGGAACCAACCATACGGAACTCGAATTTATTGCCCGTAAACGCGAACGGTGAGGTACGGTTGCGGTCGGTCGCATCCTTTTCCAGATCCGGAAGCGTCTTAACGCCAGTCTTCAGCACACCGCCTTTATTCGAGTGAGTCGCTTCACCCGTGCTGACCAGCTGAGAAACCACATCCTGCAGCTGCTCGCCAAGGAATACGGAAATAATCGCAGGCGGCGCTTCATTTGCACCCAGTCTGTGATCGTTGCCCGGGTCAGCCGCAGACTCACGGAGCAGGTCTGCATGGTCGTCAACCGCCTTCAGGATGCAGGACAGCACCAGCAGGAACTGAATATTCTCGTGCGGAGTCTTGCCCGGATCCAGAAGGTTAATGCCGTCATCCGTCGTGATGGACCAGTTGTTATGCTTACCTGAGCCATTAACGCCCGCAAATGGCTTCTCATGCAGCAGGCACTTCATACCATGCTGGCAGGCTACACGCTTCAGAGTCTGCATCACGATCTGGTTCTGGTCAACCGCTACGTTCGCCTCGGAATAAATCGGAGCCAGCTCATGCTGCGCCGGCGCCACCTCATTGTGCTGGGTTTTCGCCGGCACGCCAAGCTTCCAGAGTTCCTTATTGACATCCTTCATGAAAGCCGCAATTCTCTGACGGATCGTACCAAAATAATGGTCATCCAGCTCCTGTCCTTTCGGCGGCATCGCGCCAAACAGGGTACGGCCAGTGAAAATCAGGTCTTTTCTCTGAAGGAACTTTTCTTCATCTACCAGGAAATACTCCTGCTCCGGTCCTACGGACGGAGTCACTTTCTTGGAAGTCGTATTTCCGAACAGTCTTAGAAGACGCAGGGACTGTGTATTGATTGCCTCCATGGAACGAAGCAACGGGGTCTTCTGGTCAAGCGCCTCGCCCGTATAGGAACAGAAAGCAGTCGGAATACAGAGGATCGCGCCAGCCGCGTCATGACGCACAAATGCCGGTGAGGTGCAGTCCCAGGCTGTATAGCCTCTCGCCTCGAAGGTCGCTCTCAAACCGCCTGACGGGAAAGAAGACGCATCCGGCTCGCCCTTGATCAGCTCCTTACCGGAGAATTCCATCAGAACCGTCCCCTCCGGGCTCGGCGCCGTGATAAAGGAATCATGTTTCTCTGCCGTCACGCCAGTCAGAGGCTGGAACCAGTGTGTATAGTGGGCCGCGCCTTTCTCGATCGCCCAGTCCTTCATAGCCGCCGCAATGACATCCGCTGTCGCCAGATCCAGCTCTTTGCCCTCTTCAATCGTCTTCTGCAGCGCTTTGTAAACCTTCTTCGGGAGACGCTCCTGCATTACCTTTTCGTTGAATACATCTTCACCGAAAATGTCTGCTACGTTAAAATACTCGCTCATAATATCCTCCTCTTTTTTCTTGATGAAATGATCGGATAGGGGAGTGCCGGTCCCCCTTATGACATAAATAAGGGCATTCCATGATCTTTATTATGGAACGCCCTCGTCACCTGTGTCTAAAATACTCTATTCTTCTGTAAAATGCAAGTGGAAAATTCGGTAAATCACGAAATTTCCCTAATTTTTACGAATCTTCCCTGTCTACAGCCCCGCATCTTGTATAAAATATGCACCTTGAACAAAGATTCCCTCTCTGTCTGCCCTGTATAAGAGCGGATTGCCCGGCACATTCTGACGCCTTTACGCAATTTTCTGCCTAAAGGTGCGGACGCAACCTGTCTCAGGCTTTGCCCTCGCTGCCAAGAACGGTCTTGATCTTGTGAGCCACAACCGCCTTTACATTCGCACGGCCAACGGTCAGATACTGTCTCGGATCGAAGTACTCCGGATGCTCGAAGAACACCTGGCGGCATCCAGCGGTCAGACCAAGGCGAAGGTCAGAGTCGATATTGATCTTGCAGACCGCAGATCTCGCAGCCTGGCGCAGCTGATCTTCCGGAACACCGATCGCGTCTTTCAAAGCGCCGCCGTTTGCGTTAATGATCTTCACATACTCCTGCGGTACGGAAGAAGCGCCATGCAGAACAATCGGGAAGCCCGGCAGTCTCTTCGATACTTCCTCCAGGATATCAAAACGGAGAGGCGGCGGAAGAAGAATGCCTTCCTCATTGCGTGTGCACTGCTCCGGGGTAAACTTGAACGCACCATGGCTGGTACCGATCGCGATCGCCAGAGAGTCAACGCCGGTTCTGGTAACGAACTCTTCGACTTCGTCCGGCTGGGTGTAGGAAGAATCCTCAGCGGACACATTTACGTCATCTTCAATACCTGCCAGCTTTCCAAGCTCAGCCTCTACTACTACGCCGTGATCATGCGCGTACTCAACTACCTTCTTCGTAATCTCAATATTCTCCTCAAAAGAATACTTGGAAGCGTCAATCATAACCGATGTAAATCCACCGTCTACACAGGATTTGCAGGTCTCAAAGTCAGGACCATGATCCAGATGCATAACGATCGGAATATCCGGGCACTCAATCACAGCAGCTTCAACGAGCTTCTTCAGATAAGTCGGGTTCGCGTATTTTCTCGCACCCGCGGATGCCTGCAGGATAACCGGAGAATGCAGCTCCGCTGCAGCCTCTGTGATCGCCTGTACGATCTCCATGTTGTTTACATTGAAAGCGCCAATCGCATAGCCGCCTTCATAAGCCTTTTTGAACATCTCGGTACTTGTAACTAATGCCATACTTCTCAACCTCTCTTTGTAATGTTTTATTAACAATTCAGAACAACCTGTACCTGCAAAGCAGGTGGCGCTGAACATCCAGCGGACGTTCCCTTAACACCGACAGAAGCAAAGCGCAGACCCCTGGCATGTTGCTCTGATTGGTTACGTGGAGAGCCGCGCCGTGCTAAATTGCCTTCGGCAATGACGCGGCCTGCGTCATAAGGAATCCACCGGCAAGCCGGTCCCCCTTATGACATATAATGTTATTTTCTTCCACAGATCAGGTTCAGTATACTACACATTCGCAGTTCTATCAATCTAAAATTCAGAAAAATTTCCTTCCGCTTCCCTTATACGCTGCTGCTTGTCCACACACATCCCTGCTCAGGACACGTCTGGCTGTATCATCCCTCGTCCTCATCTTCCACAATCAGCAGAAGCGTAGCGCGGTTAGAACTGTTCCCTGACGTGTCAGTCACATAATAGACCAGCTGATAAATCCCGGCAATGCTGGTATCATAGTTCCCTTCTATCTGAATCCGCCGCCAGAGCGTATATTTATTGTCATAATCGTCGGTGATCGAATCCACATAATCCGTCGGTTCGAACGAATCTCCAATCTGAATAGTCACCCTCGTCTGCTTCAGCGTGATTCTCGGCGCGTCCTCAGCAAGTTCTTCTTCACTCTCCGTCTGAACCTGTGTCTCAGATTCAGACTCCTGCGCCATCGTATCTGTCATACCTGTTGTATCTGTGTCTGTATCCTCTGTTTCCGTATCTGCTTCGCTCTGAACCGCAGACGTTTTCACTGTCACTGTCTCCGGTTCCGTCTCTTCCTCTGTCTCTGTCTCTTCTTCCATATCATAATCAATGACTCTGGTGACCTTTGCAATATTATTATGGCTGTCCTTCGCTACGTAAATCACGGTCGCCCTTGCTTCGTCGCTGTTGGTAACCACTCGCTCTACCGTCAGGGTATCTGACACATCTCCGTCCTCATCGTCCGTCGCGATCACTCCCTCCAAAAGCTCTTCCTCCGTCATGCCATCCGAGTAGACAATCGTATCCGAATAAGAGATCTCCGGAGCCGTATGGTCTTCCGCAACGCGCAGATAAACCAGACCTCCGCCCGCAGCAAAACACAGGATAATCGCCAAAGTAACCAGTTTTTTCATCCTTAACATCCCCCTTATTTTTTCACACCGCCCCGGATAATCTCCGCCGGATGATCAATCAAAAGCCTTTTCGTATATCCGTAGCCGTATTTTTTTTCCAGCCAGTCCGCACACTTTCCCAGGTTTGGCTTGCGATCCTTGAGATTATGCGCATCTGACGCTACATACCACACCAGATCCTCTTCGATCAGTTCCCGGCAGTACTGCCGGATCAGGTACCCCGTATCGCCCAGCAGACTCCCTGCGTTGATCTGAATACGCGCCCCCATATCTGTGATTTGTTCCGCGTGCTCGATTGTTTTCCGCATACAGTCATAGCGTTCCGCGTGCGCAATTATCGGACGATATCCGGCAGACCGCAAGGCGACAACACGTTCTTTAATATAAGAAAACGGTGTACTTTCCCGGAATTCCGTGAGGACAAATCTGCTGCCCGCCATCGTTGGTCTTCCGCCGGATTTTAATGTTTCCACCATCTCCATATTCGCGTGAAACTCACATCCCATATACAATTTCAGATCCGGAGCAATCTTGGCAGCCTCATCGCAAGTAGCCCAAAAAGCGCGGTATATGCGTGGCAGCTCCGGTTCAAACATTTCCAGTCGATAATGGGGTGTGACGATAATTGTCCTCACACCATCTTCATATTCCCAGTGAAGAAGCTCACAGGTCTCTTCGATTGATTTTGACCCATCGTCCACACCTGGAAGAATGTGACAGTGAATGTCGTAAATTCCCTCCATGTTACCCTTTCATAATATGTCATAAGGGGGACCGGCCTGCCGGTGGATCCCTTATGACGCAGGCCGCGCCATTGCCGCAGGCAATTTTGCATGCGCGGCTAAACGTTTTTTATTCTTTCTTTTTTCGCAATACACAATCAAAATAAAGTATACACTGGATAAAATTATTTTTCAAGAGAAACTTGAATGTCCTGAAAAAATACCGGTAATTCCCGCTGGAAAACCTCCAGAATCAGCCGTGAAACCTCCCGGATCTGCGGATGTGCGCCCCCTGAAAGCCGCAGTTTCAGGAAATGCCTCCACTCGCGCAGGTTCATAGTCATCACAATCTCTGTCTTCAATGAATTCGGCAGGATCGACCGCGCCTCCTGTGCTGGCGCGCCGGCTGCAAGCATTTCAAAATAATACTTCTCCGCGCTTTCCATCGCGGCCGTCCAGATCTCATATTTTCTGCGATCCGCCGGGTCATTCAGATCATAATGAAATCCAGTCGCAATGTCAATGACAGAAATCTGGTTTCCGAATTTATCCTTTGAATAGTTGCAATACCGCGTACTCTCCTGTGAATAGCTCGCAATGCGATGCCGCACAATCTCATGTGTCACACCACGATCACAGATGACCTTTACTGTCACACTTTCATGCTCGATGACAGACTCATGTCCGCTTTTGATGATCCCTGCGATGAATTTTTCCGCAGTTCCCTCGCCAATCCTGTCCTCACTTTTGTAGCAGACTCTGCCAATCCGCTCAATCTTCTCAAGAATCTCCTGATAATCCGCCATATCCAGAATCTCTACTTCCGGCTTTACCGCTATCATATTGTCCTCCATTCCCATGCGGCCGGGCGGACATCCCCTCCCGGCCTTTCACGAACAAATCCAAAAAAAGTGTTCTTTCCAATACCCGCTTATTTTACATGATTCCGTGATCTATGACAGCCAGATTTGGACTCTTTTCACTCATCTTTCTGTCCGCCAAGGGTAGGAAAGAGCTCCAGCTGCCTGAAAACAGCCCAAATATACGGCGCCCCGAACGCATTCAGCTTTTTGGGACCGGTAATTTCCTCTGGCATCTCGCATATCCGGTCATACGCCTTAACGATTGTAGCGCGCGTGATTGATTTTTCGCGCCGATCCACAAACAGCTCTCCCCCTTTTACTGAGTAATGGAAAGGAAGCCCTTTTACCGTATAAAAAAGCTCCCCCTGATGCTTCTTTAGAACTTCCCATAATTCCTCGTGGCTCATCCTCTCTCCTTCCCCGGCGCCAAATTCCGCTGCACCGTTTCTTTTAGTATGCTCTCCTGCCGCTCTTTTATCCTGCATGTTCTGCTGTTTTCCAACGCCCTGCTGCCAGTTTGTTTCAAAAAACCAGATTCCACCATATCCCGATTGCTTACCTGTATAATATCATATCGTATCCAAAAAGCTACTATTTTTATCCTAAATCTGGTCAAAGCGTGACTTAAAGCAAAAATCCCGCAAGTCCGGCATCAGCCGACAACCGCGGGATTTTCCTGCCAGATAGCGTTTCTACAGGCTACAGGCATTCTTTGATTTTTTCAATCATTGTCGCATATTCCTCATCCGTTAAATATACTTTGTCCGGATTCATCTGGAACACGCCGCCCCATTCGTCTCCGTCCCTGTACTTCGGGACAAGGTGCATATGCAAATGGCAGCCGGTATCTCCGTATGCACCGTAATTCACCTTATCTGGCGAAAAAGCTTTGTGCAGGGCTTTTGCTGCTTTCGCTACATCTGCAAAAAAGCGGTTCCGCTCGTCATCACTAATGTCAACCAGCTCGCTGACATGGTCTTTGTACGCTACAATACACCGCCCCGGCTTGCTTTGCTCCTTAAACAGAATGAGCTGACTCACATCCAGGTCACATATTTTAATTCCAAATTTTGCGAGCGGCTCGCCGCCCACACAGTAACCACAATTATTGTCTGTCATACCGGAATTCCCCCCCATTTTTGCCGATTGCTACAAGTCACACCATGACCAGATGATTATTACTTCAGCCACTACAGGTGTAAAATGCAGCTATCTCTGCACTCTCGCGCCTGCTCCGGACATAACGCCCTCTACTTCTTTCAGGCTTGCCATGGTCGTATCGCCAGGCGTCGTCATGGCCAATGCGCCATGCGCTGCACCGTAGTTCACAGCCGCTTCCGCACCCTTGCCCGTGATCAGACCATATACAAGGCCAGATACGAAAGAATCGCCGCCGCCAACACGATCCAGGATCTCAAGATCGTTGTAATCCGCCGCCTTATATATCTCTCCGTCTGCCCAGCAAAGTGCACTCCAGTCATTGACCGTCGCAGTCTTTACCTTTCTCAGAGTCGTCGCCACCACCTTAAAGTTCGGGTAGGTCTTCGCAGCCTCGTTGATCATCTTGCGGTAGCCGTCGATATTCAGCTCTTTGAGGTTCGCGTCATTGCCCTCGATCTCGAAACCGAGGCAGGCGGTGAAGTCCTCCTCGTTGCCGATCATAACATCCACATACTTCGCGATCTCTTTGTTTACTTCCTGTGCCTTCGCCTGGCCGCCGATCGCGCTCCACATGGACGGACGATAGTTCAGGTCATAGGAAACCACGGTGCCGTATTTCTTGGCGGTCTTAATCGCCGCGATCACAGTCTCGCAGGACTGCTCGGAGAGAGCCGCATAAATACCGCCCGTGTGCAGCCAGCGCGCGCCAAGCTCACCAAAAATATAATCAAAATCAAAGTCCTCCACAGTCGCCTTGGAGATCGCCGTATTCGCACGGTCCGAGCAGCCGACCGCGCCGCGGATGCCAAAGCCTCGCTCGGTGAAATTCAGTCCATTACGGCACACACGTCCGATGCCATCCGTCTTCATCCATTTGATCAGAGAAGTATCCACCCCGCCCTGCAGGATAAAGTCCTCCAGCAGCCTGCCGACTTCGTTATCCGCAAACGCAGTAATTACGCCCGCGCGCAGGCCAAAACAGCGGCGCAGGCCACGCACCACATTGTACTCTCCGCCGCCTTCCCACAGGCGGAAGGAGCGGGCAGTGCGGATCCGCCCTTCACCCGGATCCAGCCGAAGCATAATTTCACCCAAAGATACCGCGTCATACCTGCACTCACTTGCCGGTCTCAAATTCAATTCCATGATACATTTCCCTCCTCAAGAAACCTCGTACTCATTATTGTCCAAGATTTTATCGTGTGAAACTCAGCATCCCACGTATTTCTCCAGAGTTGCCTTCACCGCTCCGACTCCTGCAATGAGCTCACGGAAGTAGCCGATCACGGTATCCGCCAGACCGATCTCATAAAGGTCGACGCCAAAGATATCCGTTCTTTCCAGAATCGGTTTTACCTTCTCTTCCACGCCATCTATCTCACCAAGTCGGATCTCTTTCACATATGGGCAAACCACCGCAAGCTGTGGATCCGGACTGAGCTCGAACTCCTTGCCGGAATCGTCGATTCCCATCAGATAACGGAGCCATCCTGCAAGCACAAGCGGAATCAGCTTCAGGTTCTTTACATCAAGCGTATCGGAAGCTGCGTAGGCCGAAATCGTACCGCCAAAGCGGATCGCCAGCTTCTGTGAGGTATCGGTCGCAATACGCTGGGGCGTATCCGGCATAAACGGATTCGGCAGGCGCACGTTGATCACTTCGCCGATAAACTGCTCCGGATCGAGCAGATCCTGCTTTACAACAACCGGAAGACCCTCTTTGTAACCGATGGTCTCCACCATTTTCTTCAGAACCGGGTCACGCATCTCTTCATAGATGCGTTCATAACCCAGCAGACATCCATAGATCGCCAGTGAGGTATGCAGCGGGTTCAGGCAGGTGCAGACCTTCATCTTCTCAACACGGTCTACGTTCTCGCGGGTCGTGTAGATCACGCCCCCCGGTGTCAGGTTGATCTTTCCGTTCGGGAACGCATCCTCAATTACGAGATACTGGCACTCCTCCGCATTTACAAACGGAGCCACATAGGTCTTTTTCGATGTAATCACCGGCTCCAGTTCCTCAAGGCCGTCATTCGCAAGAATCTTCTCGACATTCGCGTCCGGGCGCGGCGTGATCTTATCAATCATGCTCCACGGGAAGCCTACCTTCGTCTTATCATTGATGTAATCTGCAAAACCAGCCTCTGCCACGCCATTCTTCACCCATTCCTGCGCAAAGGTATTGATCGCGCCATAAAGCTTATCCCCATTGTGCGAACAGTTATCCATGCTCACCATCGCTACCGGCTTCTTCCCGCTCTGGTATCTTGTATAAAGAAGCGCCGCCACCTTGCCTATGTAGCTTGTCGCCTGTTCCGGGCCACTCTTAAAATCTGCCTCAACCGCTGGAAGGGTCTCACCCTTGCCATTCACCAGGCTATAGCCCTTCTCTGTAATCGTAAAACTCGCCATCTTCAGAGAATCCGCAGTGAAGACTTCCTTCAGGTGGGCAAAATCCGCCGTATTTTCCGGATCCAGTGTCAGAGACTCTACAATGCTTCCAACCACTGTCTTCTCTACTGTGCCGTCTACCTTCAGCGTTGCCAGCACACTGTAGCTGTCATGCGGAAGATACATTTTTTCAATGATCTCATAATCAAATCCTTCCGCCACAATCAGACCAGTTTCACACTGCCCGTCATTCAACAGCCCCTGCAGTAAATTCGCCTGAAACGCGCGGAAAATATTGCCCGCCCCGAAATGAATCCACTCCGGAGCCTCCTTCGTCTTTGCCTTGATTGCTTCCCGGTCAAATTTCGGAAGCTGGTAACCTTTGTCCAGCCATTCCTGACTATTTTTTAAACCTTCTTCACTTAAGCGCATAATATTGGCTTCCTTTCTGACTTTCTACCAGCCTGTGCGGATAAATCCGCCCTGGCTTTCTTTCCATTGCATGCTAATTCGGACTGGTTATACAAAGTAATCCGCAGGATACTTCTCGCGAATTTCTTTTTCGTCCACAATATACCGCGCGAGATGCTCTTCCATCAATTCCTCTGCCAGGGCTTCATCCCGTCGATTGACTGCTGCACAGATCTGTTTGTGGTCGTTCACTATTTTTATCTCTTTGACCGAGTACAGCGCCATCTCGCGGATCCGGTCAAAATGAAGTGTGTAGCTGCTCAGCATATTCCAGGTATACAGCTTCCCTGCGATACGGAACAGCTCCCGGTGGAATGCATCATCCAGCTGCATCATTTTTCTTGCGTTCGCCATGTTGAATTCCTGGAGCATAATATTTTCCTGCAGGATGCGGATGTCATCATCCGTCGCACTCCGACATGCGAGCTGCACAGCGACTTTCTCCAGAAGATTGTGGGTAAACTGTGTCTCTCTGGCCAGATCATAATTAATCCGGCTGATCTGGCTGCCCCGCTGCGGATAGATATCTACAATCTGCGCGCTGGCCAGATCCTGGAGAGCTTCCCGCACCGGTGTGTGGGAAAGGCCCAGCTCAGCCGCCAGATCTTTTTCACTGACCATGGTTCCCGGCCTTAATTCCAGGTCAATAATGTTCTCTTTCAATACTCTGAGTGCATAATCACGCCCGTTCTCCCCCGGCTGACGCTCTTCTATATACATAATGCCTCCTCTGTCCTAAGGGAAACTGGCTTGCCGGTGGACCCTTATGACGCAGGCCGCGCCATTGCCGCAGACAATTTTGCATGGTGCGGCTCTCCCGGTTGCCACAATACCCGTATATCATTACTGCTCACATTGGTCCTGACGGAACACCATAAATCCGGCAGGGTGTAGCCGGTCACTGTATATATCAGGCATACGGCAGACGTGGGTTGCATGCCTTACAACAGTTTCCAGGCTCTCCTCGCATTCGGATCCAGGTCGAATCCGAAATAACGCACCGCATTGCCATAAGAAATCCCGCGTACAATCTGTTCCAGCGCCACCTCATCGTTCGGATACTCGCCGTTTTCTACCCATTTTCCAATGAGGTCGCAAAGAATACGGCGGAAATATTCATGTCTGGTGTAGGACAGGAAGCTTCTGGAATCCGTCAGCATACCGAGGAAGTTGCCCAACAGCCCCAGGTTTGCCAGAGAGACCATCTGATCCGTCATGCCCTGTTTGTGATCATTGAACCACCATGCGCTGCCCTGCTGAATCTTGCCGACCGCCTCCGTCCCCTGGAAACAGCCAAGGATCGTGCCGATCGCCGCATTATCATTCGGGTTCAGGCTGTAAAGGATGGTCTTCGGAAGCTTATCCTCCACTACCAGCGCGTTCAGAAAATCCGCCAGCTCTGAAGACGGCGCATAGTTATTGATGCAATCCACGCCCGTATCCGGTCCGAGCGTTCTGTAAATCAGCTGATTGTTGTCGCGCTTCGCGCCGTAATGCAGCTGCATCGCCCAGTCAAACTCATGATAAAGCTTGTCCATCTCCAGCATAAAGGCAGTCTTAAACTGAATCTCTTCCGCGCGGGTAATGCTCTCCCCATTCAGGCGCTTCGTGAAAATCGCATTCACCGCCTCCGCCGATGCCGGCGCGTACATCACATACTCCAGTCCATGATCCGATACACAGCAGCCTCTCGCGGCAAAATACTCCATGCGGACCTTCAGTGCCTTTACCAGATCCTCAAATGTCCTGATCTCCACCGCGCTCACTTCGGCGAGCTTCGCGATATAATCCACATAATCCGGCTTTTCCAGATTCATCGCCTTGTCCGGGCGCCATGCCGGAAGCACCTGCACGTCAAAGGTCTCATCCTTTGCGATCATCTCGTGCCACTCCAGCGTATCCACCGGGTCGTCGGTCGTACAGATCAGCGTCACGCCCGAGCGGCGAATGATGTTGCGGACACTCATATCGTCCTGATGCAGTGCCTCATTGCAAAGATTCCAGACCTCCTCCGCAGTCCGGCCATTCAAAGCGCCATAATATCCGAAATACCTTTGCAGCTCCAGATGGCTCCAGTGATACAGCGGGTTGCCAATCGCTTTCTCCAGCGTCTCCGCCCATTTCTGGAATTTCTCACGATCGGTCGCGTCGCCGGTGATATACTTTTCTTCGATGCCGTTGGAACGCATCTGTCTCCATTTGTAATGGTCGCCGCCCAGCCAAACCTGCGTAATGTTGTCAAATTTACGATCCTCTGCAATCTCGCGCGGGTTAATATGGCAGTGATAATCCAGAATCGGCGTAGTCTCCGCATACTCATGAAACAGCTTCCTGGCGGTTTCCGTTGACAGCAGAAAATCCTTATCCATAAATGCTTTCATGTTTTCTTTCACTCCTTTGCTTAAATAAGGGATCCACCGGCAAGCCGGTCCCCCTTATGACATAATCTGGAGAGCCGCGCCATGCTTAATTGCCTGCGGCAATGGCGCGGCCTGCGTCATAAGGGATCCACCGGCAGGCCGGTCCCCCTTATGACATATTTTATCATAATCCATCCCATTTAGGAATGCAATGCTTAAAAAGGCAAATTCATGATTCTGTCACAAAATCTTCACGCATCGGTGCGAAAACATCCAAAAGTACCCCTTTTTCCAGGCACACGCACCCATGCTCAATGCCATTCTTTTTCAGCAGACTGTCACCTGCCCTTACAACTCGCTTTTCTCCATTAATCTCAAACTCAAATGCACCGTTGATAATATAAGTAATCTGGGTATGCGGATGATGATGCAGCGCCCCTACAGCCCCCACTTCGAAGTGGTTTTCCACGATCATCACTTCGTCCGTATAAGCGAGGATTCGTCTCACCACACCCGGACTGGTTTCCTCGGCATCGATCTGCCCATATTCATTCCAGATCCTGTCTTTTACTGGTTTCATTCTTGTAAAATCCTCCTTGACAATGGTTTCTACCGTTTCTTCTTATCCGGTTTTTTCCCTTCAGAAGCGTAAACATGATTTTTTACGTAATCATAAAAATCTTCTTTTTCCTGGCCAAGCACCCGGTCTGTCAGCATATAGCCATGTCCGCCTCCGGTAAACAGGATGATCATATTGCCTTCCCTTTTCGCTCCTTTTACCTTATTCCACGGGATCAGCTCATGCTTTCCTTCCAGCGTCACATAAATACCAGGTTCCCCAAAGGCCAGTTCGGTATCCTGCGGGGTCGCCTTCGCCTGCGACCTCGCCTGTATCCATACCGCCAGCGGATGAAAAACCGGAATCAGCAGAACAAAAGCCACGAGAAATACCCGCACATTCACGTTCACTTCCCCCCAAAACCGTATCAGCAACGCAACCGCCGCCCCAAACAGAACGAGATTGCATACGCCAATCATGGAATGATACGTATGATACATGGATAAAAGCCAATAGTCCAGCGCACGGACCTCACTTTTGTAACGGTAAGTCATGTACTCGCTTCCTTATAATAAATAGATTGAAAGTCCCACCCATCCCGAAAAAGCTGCTGGCCGGGAGAGCCGCGCCATGAGGTAATGCCCTCTCCCTTAGGTCGGCGGCAGCTTGCGGCTCCCATTTTAAAACGCTTCGCGTTGGGAGCCGCGGCTAAATTGCCTGCGGCAATGGCGCGGCCTGCGTCATAAGGGATCCACCGGCAAGCCGGTCCCCCTTATGACATATCACATGAACAGATTCGGCAGGAGCATGCTGACCTGCGGGATGAAGGTTACCATCAGCAACACGACGATCATACAGAGATAGAACGGCAGGGTTGCCTTTACGACTTTTTCCATCTTTACTTTGCCGACTGCGGAGCCGATGAAGAGCACGGAGCCTACCGGCGGGGTCAGAAGGCCGATGCCGCAGTTCAGGACGATCATAATGCCGAACTGGATGGAGCCGATGCCGATGGACTGTGCGATCGGTAAAAGAATCGGGGTCGCGATCAGGATGATCGGCGCCATATCCATGATGCAGCCGAGGAACAGCAGGATCAGGTCAAGCAGCAATGCGATGATAATCGGATTGTCTGTCAGGCCGATCACCGCGTTTGCCACCAGGGTCGGCACCTGCAGCAGGGTCAGGCAGTATCCGAATACACTGGAGGTCGCGATCAGGATCAGGACGATCGACAGTGTATCAATGCAGTTTTCCAGTTCTTTCCATACACCCTTCCAGGTCAGTCCGCGGTATACGTAAACACTGACAATCAGGCTATAGATAACCGCGATTGCGGCAGACTCGGTAGCGGTGAACCATCCGAGAACCACGCCTACTACTACAATAACAATCGCCAGCAGCGCCCAAACCGAGATAAAGAACTGCTTTACCAGACGCTTCAGGCTGAAGGGGGAACCCTTCGGATAATTTCTTCTCTTGGAAATGATATAGGAGCCAACCATCAGAGAAACCGCCAGCAGCGCGCCTGGAAGATAACCAGCCAGAAACAGGCTGCCTACGGAAACACCGCCCGCTGACATCGCGTAAATAACCATGTTGTGGCTTGGCGGAACCAGAAGGCCCTCACAGGAGGATGTAATCGTAACCGCGACGGAGAAATCGTCGTCATAGCCCTGATCCACCATCATCGGGATCAGAATACTTCCCAGAGAAGCGGTATCCGCAGCCGCGCTGCCGGAGATGCCGCCGAAGAAATAAGACGCCACGATATTTACCATTGCCATGCCGCCCGTCATCCATCCTACGATGGTGTCGGCCAGCGCTATCAGTTTTTCTGAAATACCTCCGGAGCCCATCAGGCAGCCCATCGTAATAAAGAATGGCACGGCCATCAGGCTGAAGGAGTTAATGCCCTTGACCATCTGCTGGCAGAGTGTGGTAAACGGGAGCCCCTGATACCACAGGCAGAGGAGGGATGCGATCGCCACCGCGTACGCAATCGGGAAACGCAGGATGATCATCACAAGAAAGCTAATCAACAGGATCATAATTGCTACCGTCTGTGTACTCATGCTTTTTTCTCCTCCTCTCCGAATCCGCAGAGCGTCTTCACGTGATTGTAAATCACTTCCAGTTCAAAAACGATCATGGCGATACCGGCCACCGGCACCGGGAAATACAGCCAGAAGCGGGACAGCCGCGGCATACTGACATAAGTACCCTTCGAGCCGATCGTCATCGCGTATTTCATGCCGACCGTCAGCATAATAACACCAAGAATCAGTACACAGATATCCGACAGGAAATCCAGCACATGCACAGCAGCCTTCGGCAAATAATTATCCAGTGCGGTCATGCGGATATGCGCGCCGCGGCGGATCGCCAGTGCGGCGGAAAGCACAGCCATGTACGCCATAAAAGTCAGCACAACTTCCTCTGTCCAGGACGGATCCGGGATGAATGAAATATATCGTCCCGCCACACTCATACTGGTGATCAGGATATCGCCGACCAGTAATATCTTACAGATTAATAAAACAACCTTGTAGGTAATATCAAATACAGGTTTGATTTTGTCCACTTTCTGAAAGAAAGCCTCCATAGAACTCCCTCCTAACATTTTACATAACAATAACAGTTCAGACCAGTTACCCTTTTACTGATTATGTACGTGAAGGGGCGCGCTGGCTGGCTTTCCAGCCGCGCCCGCGCGCCCCTTATATAAAACAATTCGTGTAACAGGGCAATGTCTCTCCCCAGCTATTATAGTGGCAATTACTCCGCTGCGTCCGCAAAGTCAAGAAGCTGCTGATACAGATCTTCCTGACCCTCAATGTTCTCTGCTACCAGGTCAGCAACCGCTTCCTGCCACGGAGTCAGATCGTCAACCTCAACGACATTCACGCCTTCCTCGATAAGCTCTGCAAGAACCTCATCCTCTGCAGACTGGGAGATCTCACGGCAGTAATTCGACGCATACTCACCAGCCTCGGTAATGATCGCCTGCTGCTCTTCGGTCAGAGAATTCCAGCAATCATCTGTCATGACCACCTGAACTGCGCCAAGCGTATGGCCGTCCAGAATCAGATTCGGCGCTACCTCTGGGAATGCGTTCGACTGATAGTTCGCGATCGGCTGCTCAGCTGCGTCAACAACGCCCGTCTGCAGTGCAGAATACAGCTCTGTGAAGGATACGACTGTCGGGGAAGCGCCAAGGCTCTCTACCAGACCATTCATAATCGCATCGTTCGACACACGAATCTTCATACCAGCCAGATCCTCAATACCGGAAACCTCATCCACTGTGAAGAAATGACGGAAACCTTCCTCGCCATAGAACAGACCGCGGATACCTGTGCCATTCTCTACCGGCTCAAGCAGGAATTCCTGCGCAAGATCGGATGTAGCAAATGCCCAGAAATGCTCTCTGCTTTCAAATGTGTACGGCAAAGACAGAAGCATGGACTTCTCTCCGCCATAGCTGGTCAGTGCGAACGCGGAGATACGGGAAATATCGATCGTACCGCCACCGCCAAGCATCGTATCCAGAACATCCTCCTCAGCGCCAAGTACGCCGCTGAACATGATATTGATCTGCATGGAACCGTCAGAGAGCTCCGCTACCTTATCAGCAAATGCCTGATCCATCTGTCCCACAATCGGGGCGGCCGGGTGTACTTCCGCCATTGTAAGCGTTACATCCGCTGCAGACGCCGTCAACGGGCCAACTGCAGAAACTGCCATCGCCGTAACCACACTTGCCGCAGATCCCTTCAGGAAATCTCTTCTTGTGATTTTTTTCATTATCGTTTCCTCCTTAAATTAATGCTCCGGGATATTCCCCAAGATAAACTTATTTTATCACTGGTATACTAGCTTATCAATTGGCACTATTTCACAGTCTTTTCACAATTTTTTTATGCAAAAATTCCAGAATGTTTCTTTTATTCTAATTCTTTTTAGAAACGTTAAATAATTGCCAATAAAAAGTATGTGAAAAAATAAACAAAATCAAGCAGGAAAATCTCTTTTTCAGAAATAAAAGTTGCGCATTCCAAAACCATGTGATATATTCAGGATATACAAAACTCCAGCCAGAAAAACGCATTTTCCATATCACTATTTTTGCTGGATTTTGAAGACAGGGAACCTATTCAGAACTGCAGAGCCAGGACTGCGCTTCGATTCGGTTCTAAGCTGTTACAAAGAAGGAGGGATTTCTATGCAGATGACATTTCGCTGGTATGGCGAAGGAAATGACAGCATCACACCGGAAATGATCAAACAGATTCCCGGCGTGACCGGCCTTGTCTGGGCACTGCACAACAAACAGCCGGGTGAAATCTGGGAAGTAGACGAGATTGAAGAAGCGCGCAGGCAGATCGAAGGGCGCGGCTTCAACATGGACGTCGTGGAAAGTGTAAACGTCCACGACGACATCAAGATCGGTCTTCCTACCAGAGATCAGTATATTGAAAATTACAAACAGACCCTGCGGAACCTGGCGCAGTTCGGCGTGAAGGTAGTGACCTACAACTTCATGCCGATCTTTGACTGGACACGCACGGATCTCTTCCATCCGATGGAAGACGGCTCTACCGCACTGTTTTATGAGAAATCGCGCATTCAGGACGATTATCGGGCGATGGCAGATTACATCCTCGAGAACCTGCACGGCCTGACTTTCCCGGGGTGGGAGCCGGAGCGCATGGCAAAGCTGGACGAGCTGTTCGAGGCATACAAGCCGGTTACCAAAGAAAAACTCTGGGACAACCTCAAATACTTCCTGGAGGCGCTCATGCCGACCTGCCACGAGACCGGTATCAAGATGGCGATCCACCCGGACGATCCGCCGTGGGACATCTTTGGCCTGCCGCGCCTGCTGGTAGATAAAGAATCCATCGGACGTTTCCTCTCCATGGTAGACGACCCCTACAACGATCTCTGCCTGTGTTCCGGATCGCTCGGCGCGAATCCGGACAATGATATCCCGGACATTATCCGCACCTACTGTGACCGCATCGCATTCGCGCATGTGCGCAATGTAAAGCACTTCCCGAACGGCGATTTCACAGAAGCGTCTCACCGCGACTGCGACGGAGACGTCCATATCCTGGACATCATGAAGGCTTATCATGACTGTGGCTTCGATGGCTATATGCGCCCGGATCACGGCCGCCACATCTGGGGCGAACAGTGCCGCCCGGGCTATGGTCTCTACGACCGCGCGCTCGGCATTATGTACCTGCTGGGATGCTGGGATATGCTGGAAAAGACAGACGGCAAGATCACAGACCGCTAAAACAGGATTTTTTCCGCTTCCAAACGAAAAACTACGCAATGGAGAACAGGGCCATGCCCTAACAATCATATGGTGGGAACCTTCTGCTGAAAGGTTCCCACCATATTTTGCCCGCGGATTCTTCGATTTTTGTAATGATTTCGTCAATGCAGATTTTACGATTCGGGGAGCATAAGCATTACTCCGTCCGCAGCGCCGTCACCGGGTCGCTTCTGGAAGCTTTGCTCGAGGGGATCAGTCCGCCGATCAGAGTCAGACATACGCTGAGCAGGATCAGTGCCACCGCATACTGTGGAAACAAAACCATGCTCACATCTGCGCTTCCCGCATAGTGGCGAATCAGCGCGTTGCCCGGTATCGTCAGCAAAAGCGCCAGTCCGATTCCGAGCAGCCCGGCACAGAGCCCGATGATACCGGTCTCCGCGTTAAACACCTCTGAAATATTCCTTTTGGAGGCGCCGATTGCCCGCAGGATACCGATCTCCTTTTTCCGCTCCAGCACACTGATATAAGTGATGACGCCGATCATAATTGAAGAAACTACCAGTGAAATCGCCACAAATGCAATCAGCACATAACTGATCATATCGACAATATCCGTCACGGAAGACATCAGCGTTCCCACCGTGTCCGTATAGGCAATGACCTGTTCCTCCTTTCCTTCCGCCGCCAGCCGCTCATTGTAGGCGTCCAGGATGTCTACCACATATTCCTTGCTTTCAAAATCAATCGGATAGATGGCAATCTCACTCGGATTCGCAAAATCTACATAGCCGAGCGATTCGAGATTGCTCTCGTAAGTCGCATCCACAGAGGCGCTCATGGACACAAGCAGTTCCGTCAGCGCGCCGCTGTCCATGTTAAAATCAAACGCTTCCATAAACGCCTCTGCATCTATTCCAAACGAGTTCTCCAGGCTGCCCGCCATTTCGCTGACCATATCCGTCATTGCGGATTCCATCTGGGAGGAAAGCTGTGTCATGACCTGTGACATCACCTGCGACATGGCTGAGGAAATCTGTCCCTCCAGAGAAGAAGCCAGTGTCGTCCCGTAAGAGGCAAACAGTTCTTCCATATAACCTTCCATAGAAGCGCTGATCTGTTCCTCCAGCGCGTCCATATCTACCATTTGCGTGAGCGCCTCCATCAGCAAAGAGCTGCGGTATCCGTACTCAGGTATCCGAGGAACAGCTCTCCCAGGCTCCCCGCATCCGGATAGCCCATTTCCTCCGCATAGGCCTCATATCCTGCTATCAGTTCTGTCAGCAGCGCCTCCACCTGCTCAGAGCTGGCTGTCATATCGTCGTCAATCCGGAGGTTCTCATTCACCCAGGTCTGCAGCTGTGCCTGCGTCGTTTCTTCATTCAGGTATTCCTGCAGGCTCAGCAGATAATCGGTCAGTCCACTTTCTTCTTTTTGAGAGACGTACTCCAGATACCCGGGAATCAGCTGCTCCCCCAGGCTGTAAATCTGTTCTGTGTCGACCGTTACACAATTGCCAGCCGAGAGAAGCTCCAGCATCCTTTCTTTGAGTGTCTGCTGCGCCCCATCCGTGAGCAGATATTCCAGAAAATACTTTCCCATATTCGCATAGTCCATATCTGACTCTTCCGCGGCATATTCCTCAAACCCGGTCAAAAGGCCATCCGCCAGTGCCTCCAGATCCACCGCGGAAATGTCGATCTGAATATTTCCCAGCAGCTCCGCCAGATCCATGGACGGCATATCCGGAAGAGTAATCGAAATGCTGCTAAAATCCACAAGATCCGAAAGATTCAATGCCCCCAGATCAATGTCAAACGCTTCCGTCACATCGAATGCTCCGGCAAATGCTTCCTCCATGGCACTGGTATCAAAGTCAAAGGCTTCCTCAATCGCTTCCTCATTAATTGTTACCAGCGAGGTCAGATCGAACGCACTCTCATCGTCTTCCGCCCCAAATTCCTCTCCGGTAAACACATTGATACGCGGGTTGTCCATCTGGCTCTGTACAATCTCACTTTCAGTCGCTCTTTCTACCACATGGTCGATCAGGGCGGGGGAATAATAGATCCCCGAACTCAAAACCGTACTGTCCGACCCTTCTTTGGCCTGTATGATTCCAACGATCGTCAGATCCTCTCCGTCTGCCACCAGTTCCTTCATATAATCTGAGTTGCCGGACCGATCGGTCCACACCTCATACTGTTCATCATATTCATAATAATCCGCGGCACTGACCAGCTTAAAGGTCGTCCCAAGTACATCCTCATAGGAATACGTGTCGGTACTCTCCGGCACCTCTACGCTTTCTCCCTCTGCAAATTGCCGAACCATTTCATCCAGCTCTGCCGAGTCACGAAGCCCCAGTGTATACAGCAGGAAATCGCTCATACTTCCATCCGAATACAGCACCAGAACCAGCTCATCGTAATTTTCCGGCCAACGGCCGGCCTTCACCCCATACTGCTCGTTATACAGCTTTTCCGTCTCCGGCAGCTGATAAAAAACATCCGTACTCATCATGGAGGAAATCAGGCTGCTGGAGGACGAACCGGAACCAAATCCCAGCGAGCTGAAAGAGGAATCCGGGTTTACCTGCCTGATCCCATTGTCCTCCTGCCGGAAAATCTGCGGAACTGCATCGTAGGTATATTCAATCGCGTTGACATACGGCTCGATGCCGCTCTCCCCGCTGTCCAGATACGTTTTCAAAGCGGCCAGGTCATTCGCCTCCGTCGAGGAAAACATGGAGGTAATCATCTGCACAACGTTGATCGTCTGCGAGTTTTCTTCTTCCTCACTGTCATTGCCATCCCCACTGCCGCCTGATGAGCCCATCATTCCGGCAAGCAGCGAAGTCATATCAAAGCCGGAGTTCGTAATTTCCAACGGGTATCCGGCCAGCGTCTCCTCCTCTACATCCGCAATGTATTCATTGACGCCCGTAGAGAGCGCCAGGATCAGCGCAATTCCGATAATACCGATCGAACCCGCAAAGGAAGTCAGAATCGTCCTCGCTTTCTTTGTCCGCAGGTTGTTAGAGCTCAGCGCCACCGCTGTCCGCAGCGACATGGACGATTTCCCCATATTTTTGTGCACCGGCGCCCCAAGCGCGGCTTCATCTGCTTTATACGGGTTGGTGTCGGAGCGGATTTTCCCATCCCGAAGTTCTACAATCCGGGTCGCGTATTCGCGCGCCAGCTCCGGATTGTGCGTCACCATGACTACCAGCCGATCCCGCGCCACCTCTTTCAGCAAATCCATGACCTGTATGCTCGTGTCGCTGTCCAGCGCACCGGTCGGTTCATCCGCCAGCAGGATATCCGGGTTGTTCACCAGCGCGCGGGCAATCGCCACTCGCTGCATCTGCCCGCCCGAAAGCTGGTTTGGCTTCTTCCCGGCCTGCTCCCCGAGTCCGACCTCTTCCAAAGCCTTCTTCGCGCGCCTGCGGCGCTCCGCTTTGCCTACCCCGGAAATGGTCAGCGCCAGCTCCACATTCGAAAGCAGGGTCTGGTGCGGAATCAGGTTATAGCTCTGGAATACAAAACCAATCGTATGATTCCGGTATGAATCCCAATCCCGGTCTTTATAATCCTTCGTAGAAATGCCATTTATGATCAGATCACCACTGTCATACTGATCCAGGCCGCCGATAATATTTAACAGCGTCGTCTTCCCTGACCCGCTCGGTCCAAGGATCGCGACAAACTCATTGTCCCTGAGATTCAGGCTGACGTCATCCAGCGCCTTCTGAACCAGGCTGCCTGTCCGGTATTCCTTGCAAATATGCTGCACCTGAAGCATCCAGTCCCGCCTTTCTTCCATCTAATCTGTCTTTTTCGAGGTATGGCTCTATTATCCCGATTTTTTTGAAAACTTCAACTCCTTTGCGGAAGTTTCTTAAAATTTAATATTTATCGGATACGTTATTTCCCATCCACACTGGTAGTAAAAATACGTTGTTACTATTCACGGGGTGGAGAAGACGGACTGAGATTTTGAACTTTCGTGAG
>JAJBUL010000027.1 GCA_020860365.1 Clostridiales bacterium
TGAGGAACCAAACACCTTAGATATCATCCCCACCCCGTGAATAGTAACAAATATCGCTGTAACAAATTATTTTCCAGATTTTCGCCCCTTGACAAACCTGTCTGAAACCTGTATATTGATGAAGTGTTAACAAACGGATCGGACACGTTTTTTCATCAGAGAACGTAAGAGATTTGTTTTCCTTTTTTATCTGGTATCACATTTCCGTGCAACCGGGGAGATAGCGGTGCCCTGTCGCCTGCAATCCGCTACAGCAGGGGTGATGCCGAGCTTAGGGCGTTCTGTTGTGGAGCTGCCCCTGATAAGTGATGTTGACGTCTGGGTCTTGCGCGGCAGGAATCCGTGAACCGTGTCAGGTCGGGAACGGAGCAGCACTAAGCGGAACCACCTGGGTGCCGTAAGGTAGCCTGGACTGAGTTAACTGTCAGGGTAACGTCTGTGGCAGGCGTTCGAAGCGAGGCGCACGGATTAAAATCATAAGCAGAAAGCAGTTTCCTCCGGCGTACTATACGTACCTTCCGGAGGATTTTTGTTATAGACATTTTTGCTTCGCGGGAGTTAACAGCAAAGGAATGTCTTACCTGAAAGAAAGGCATAAATATAATATGAACGAAGATGAGAAATACATGAAAGAGGCCCTCCGACAGGCCAGGAAAGCATACGCACTCCGCGAGGTTCCGATCGGATGCGTCATCGTCTGTGAAGGGCAGATCATCGCACGCGGCTACAATCGTCGCAACACCGATAAAAATACCACCGCGCACGCCGAAATCAATGCCATCCGCCGTGCAAGCAAACGGCTTGGCGACTGGCGTCTCGAAGGGTGCACCATCTACATCACCCTTGAACCCTGTCAGATGTGCGCCGGAGCCATCGTCCAGTCCCGCATCACCCGAGCCGTCATCGGCGCCATGAATCCCAAGGCCGGCTGTGCCGGCTCTGTTTTAAATATCCTGGAAATGCCGGAATTCAACCATCAGGTCATCGTCGCGCGCGGTATCCTCGAAGAAGAGTGCAGTACCATGCTCTCCGGGTTCTTTCGCGAGCTGCGCGAGTCCAAAAAGCTCTTCCCACGCGATTGATGCGCCACTTACAAAAGAGGAGACGGCAAGCCGTCTCCTCTTTCTTTATTTCCACATATGAAAAAATTGAATCACTAGTAGAGTCCTTCTTTCGCACAGGTCGTCACGCTTTGACTAGTCCCAGCCATTCCTCAACCTGCGCCACGCTGGTTTCCAGTACACGGGCAATAAAATCAATTTGCATATTCGAGTGATACATATTTATCGCAGCCTTTTTCGACCTGATAGCATCGCCTTCTTCAATTCCTTCCTTTACCCCTAAGTTCACCAGTTCTTCTACTGCCTTCTGCATGATTTCATGACCCCCTTTTTCTTTTTTTAAATACCTTACACGTTTCGACAGTTCGCCATGGCTCATGTCATCTGGATCCGCTGTCACAAAATACTTCATCATCCTTGCCACTTCACTGCCATCATCCACTGCCGCATTCACATAGACGACATGGCTCCCGTCATCATATGGCAGCGACTTCTCTCCCAGTGTCTTTTTGACATGGCTGATTGTCTCTTCCGTCTCCCAAAAATCCGCCTCGCTGATATAGATAATATACACGTCTGGCAAATCCGCATACTCAAATCCCTTATCCAGACTACTCTTATCAAGCATAGAACTGTAATATCGAGTGCGCTTTGCGTGATCAACGGTATCCCAGCGCTGCAATTCGATGTTCATTAACCGTCCATTTCCATCCTCAGCATAGACATCCAGTATAGAATCTTTTGCAGTCAGGTTCAAAAGACGGTACTGGCATTTCACCCAGTCTACCTTCAGATCCTTCATGTCCAGTATCGTCCGCAGCACATACTGGCACGCACCCACATCCTCCAGCGCGACTGATACGAATAAGTCATTCAACAGGTTAGAACTCCGTGCAGCTTCTGCCTTCTGCTGAATGATCTCCGCCCGACTCTTTTGTCTGCTTTCCATTCTTGCTTCACCTCCGTAAACTATAAAAATATTTCTGGTATTCTATTTTTCCATAGTTTATCTTTGGTATTGTTCTCAGTATAATTGAGAACAAATAAAAACGCAAGAATATATTCTGTCCATTCTTCTTTTTCTTTCAATCAAAGAAGACAACACCAGGGTATGCTTTTTTGTATCTATATGCTGGCAAGCACATGAAAGTGGGGTAAGAAACAGAAGAGAGCCGATTTTCTGGCGAAAAACAAAATACGAAAAGATTTGACCTGTGGAGGTTTCCGCAGGTTTTTTCTTGGTGCGGCATACCTCGAAAATGTACTGATTCGCAGGATTTGAAGTCCCTCACCAAATGCTGAAATTGAAGGTAAAATTTTACCCTGGCAAAAGTCAGGGTGTTTATAGAAAACTGTAAAATTCGGCTGTGAATAGTAACTTGTATTTAGTGAAATATAAATAATTTGACTTGACATTATTTTTATATTATGATACCATTTCACTGTCTTCTTTATCAAATATCCTTTCACAACCTCAAATGCATATCCATTCCGGGGGTTTTCATTTTTCTCATTACATGATAAAATCAGGAGGAAAACAAATGGCAGGAAAAGATATCACAGAAAAATTACTGGAGGATTATCCGGACGTTTTTGCTGACATCGTAAACGTTCTTATATATAAGGGCAAGAACGTAGTAAAAGCAGATGATCTCGAAATAGCCGGTACACTTAACCAATATAAGGCAGCAAACACCATTCACGGTCAGGAGCGGGATGTTGCTAAATACTGGACCAAAGGACAGGTGCGCATCTGTTTTCTCGGTCTGGAAAATCAGTCATCACGCGATCCGGATATCGCCTT
>JAJBUL010000292.1 GCA_020860365.1 Clostridiales bacterium
ATAGATTCCGGGGTTTCTGCATAGAAATATACCTTTGCCCCGTCATACCAGGTATCGGTAATCGTCCAGAGCTGTCCATAAGATCCGGCAGCTTCTGACTGGGTGAGGACATCATCTGGCTCACCTAAAAGTCCTTCTTCTACATCTGTCTGTCCCATGAATTTAGCCAGATATTCAAATAATCCGCTTGTATTTGCCGCATATACGATGGTTCCCGTAAGTACACCGATCGAAGCCGCAAGAATTGCCGCGTATTTCATTTTGTGTGTCGCCTTCCGTTTAGGCGCCGGAGTCTTGTCCGGAAGATTTTGCAGAGTATCTGTATATTTTGCCCATACCTGATCCGGCACATAATTATCCGTTTTTAACGTCTCAATTATTTCATCAAATCTGTCCATGAAAATCTCCTTTCCCATCTCCGATAATGGCAGAACCCGCCAGATGCGCAGGCACCATTTTTTTCAACCGGATTGTTTCCCTGTTTTCCCCCGGACTGCCACCAGCCTCATATTGCTGCCGCATCATTTCCCTGGCTCTTGTCAATCTGACATACACCGCGCCTTCACTGATATCCAGTATCTGTGAAATCTCCTTTGCCCGGAATCCCTCAATATAATGAAGTATGATCACAATTCGATACTTTTCATCCAGACTATTCAGAAAATCAACCCATTCGGCGTGCTCAAATCCATTTTCCCAGGCAGAAGCTTCTGGTATGTCTTCTTCCGGCAGCAGATGCTGCCGTTCACGGTATATCTGATTGCAATTGTTGATGTGGATTTTTGTCATCCATGTTTTGAAAAATTAATCCCTTTTCAATGTTCCCAGCCTCTCCCAGCATCCAAGAGCTGTCTCCTGCATGGCATCCGCCGCGTCATCATCATTTTTCAGAATTGCTTTGGCTATCTTATACAGAGAAATCCCCTGTTCCTCCATCAGCTGCTGGAAAGCGGTTTTGTCACCCTTTCTGGCTTTTCTTACCAGCAATTTCATACTTCTTTGTTCCCCTCCCTCCGTTACATGTCATGCATCGTTTCTATCTTTCTTTATCCTACACTTATTAGATGGATAAAAACAGATTTTCCTTACAAAATTTTTTAAAGAAATTTATTTTGATGTCGCTTTTTAGACGCGTCAAACGTATTTGTATGAATCTGAACCTTTTAAATTCATCAACAGATATGGATGCCGCTTTAGCCTGTGCAAAGGAAATCATAAAGATGAACAGATGATGTATGAAATCTTGCGACATTGGTTTTTAAAGGATACCTCCAGGCACAAATTGGGTGACAGCAGAAAAAATGCAGTATATAATAGGCGGAGAAACGGACGACAGAATTACCAGATTCTGAAATGCTATGAGAATGAATGGCTTCTCATAATGCGTGATGGCACGATGGACTATATTGAGATAACCGTTCCCCAATATCCGTTTGCATATCCTGTGAGGGTGGTTCGGCATATACAATTTACAGTAGAAAATGAAACTACGGCAGAAATGGAACGCTTTTTGAAACGCAATCATAAAATGGAACGCTTTTTGAAACGCAATTATAAAAACGAAACGCTTTTTGAAACGCAATTGGATAGAATGAGGAGTTTTTAAGCTTCAGCCAGAACAGTGTGTAAGACTGCGGAATTTTTGCCGTTTTTCATCGGCGTTCTAAGCAAAAGCCCGGCTAAAAGCGAAAGAAGACGCGCGCCGCAGCAAGACGTAATAAAAAGCAAAAAGCAGCTCGTTTCTCCAAATGATTTGAAGGAGAAATGAGCTGCTTTATTCAAGAAATTTTTGAAAATACGAGCGTTGCCATTTCTGTGTTTTTTAGCCCACAATTGTATATGCGTCAGCGGAACCCTCCGGTGAATCCGAGCGGGACAGGCTATACCCGCCGCTGCCATTTGATTTTATGTCGAAATAGGTCGTTGTCCCATTATCTTTGATTGCCACCTTGCAGCTCTTGCTGCTTCCGGACAGATATTCCGTAATATCCACTTTATGGGACTCATAGTAAAGCCATATGGTACCGTCATCATCGGTCTCCACACTGGTCGAAAAGCTCTCAAGGACTTCATCCGCAGAGAGCGCGGTCTGTTCCCCTGAAGCATCCATGGAAACGCCGCCTCCTGAGGCTTCCTGAGTAGTCCCGTCTTCTGTCCAGGTAAACGTATAACTGCCGTCTGTTTCGCCGGTCACATCCACAACTCTCTGTTCGCCATGTATCCAGCCATGGATTCTGGTCTGGATGCCGCCAAGGTCTGTAGCATAAGCAGTCATGCTTCCTGCCACAATGGCCACACAGGCACATGCTGCGATAACCTGTTTTCTGCGACTGTTTCTTTTATTTTTCTGCATTTTTTCTACCTCCAAAGAAATGTCATCGGAGGCATGAAGCACCGAAAACGCTTCTTTGTATTTCTCCTTATTCGTCATCGTCCCATTCCTCCTTTAATGCCTGTTTGAGAAGCTTACGTCCCCGCATGAGCCGGATTTTTACGTTAGATTCACTCAGATTCAATATTTCTGCGATTTCCCGAACCGTGTAATCCTCGTAGTAATACAGATGGATGACAATCCGCTGCTTTTCCGGCAGCTTCATGACCTGTGCAAAGAGGTTTTCTGATTCGCTGCTTTCAAACGACAGTGTTGCCGTATATTCATCCAGTGAAACACGGTTCCGTCTCCAGAACGATCGGTTGACATCTTTTGCCCTGTTGATGGCCACCCGTAACAGCCAGGCACGGACGTGCTGTTCATCTTCAAAGTTTTTTTCTGATATATGGTATTGAAGGAATGTATCCTGGACTACGTTGTCCGCATCCGCGGTATTTTTAC
>JAJBUL010000124.1 GCA_020860365.1 Clostridiales bacterium
CTTCCTACTTGGTGACGGAAGCTTTATATACGCCGGATTATTCATCGCTTACGATATAAACAGATTCACCCCCGCCGGGCGCATTCAGTGTTATTCCGCATTTTATATGCAGCAAAAACGTGTTCATCCCCCGCGGAGCGCATTCAGCAAATCCGCTTCATTTCCTTCGGCGCCCCTGTGCATAACAAAACATCCCCCGCAGGGTGTCCCGCAGTGTGGCCTGCGGAATGTCCCGGCGGGGGATGGGTTTGGTTTTGCTGTTTGGATGACCGGGCAGACCGGTGTTGTCCTTGTCTGTAAAAGGCTTTATACTTTCTCAATCACGCATCTGTGTTTCTTTGCATCAGCACCTTTTGCATTCTTATCGTAGTTAATTCCTACAAGAAGCAAATTTCCAAAGTGGTTTTTTAAATCACCTTCATAGCGGTTTTCGTGAATCTGCCTGATTGCGGTGTCAGCGTCCTTATCAAATTTCAGCTCAATAATCATCGCCGGCTTATCCGTATCTCTTCCCGGTATAAAAGCGTAATCTGCAAAGCCTTTACCGGTTGGCAGTTCCCTGATTATTTTATAATAATTCTTCGCCGTGTAATATGCTATATAAACAGCACAGGCAAGAGAATTCTCATCGTTATAGGTCAGCACTGAAGAGCATTCCTCATGTACAGTTTCAAGTGCCTGCGCCACAGTATCGCTTTCTCCGCGAAGCGTCGCATCCAGAAGTCTTTCAGCATTGTTTATTACCTGTTCCACCGGTTTCCATTGTCCGCCCCTGACAGCAGATCGGAAAGCTTCCGCCACCTCCTGATTCGGGATATACACCTCCTTTTTCTTCTGATCGTATGCCAGGTATCCAAGATGAATCAGCAGTGTCAGAACATCATCCTTACTGTCAAAAGATGTAATATCATTTTGAAATGTGTTTATATCTATCCGAACCCGCTGACCGCCGAGCATCAGAACAATTGCGTCTTTCAGGCCGTCCTTATTCATTTGAATATATTTTTTCAGGCTTTCAAAACTTTCTGTCTGCGTCCAGTAATTTTGTATTTCTTCTTCCTGCACTGCATTCATCACAGAATCAGGGCTGTACACATGCTTCATTCGGCTGAATGAATACCCGTCATACCAGAACTGCATCTCATCAAAACCCATCTGATATTTATCGCAAAGGGTTCTGACTTCGTCTTCTGTAAAACCAATATATTCTGCAAGTCTTTTAGGCGTTGTCATGGAATATTCTTTAAAATCTGTCAGCGCTGACTCTGTACCATACTTTTTTATAGGCAGAATGCCTGTCATGTAGGCTGCTGCAATTGTTTCATCTGTTGCAGTTCCGCCTTTAAAAAGCCCTCTCAGGAGCTGAACATATTCCCTTTGGAGAACATCATCATTCTTTGCTTCTCTGAACAATGCATCCCATTCATCTATTATAATGATAAACTGGCTGCCGATTTTATGGCTGACAGATAAGAGAGCATCCGGAAGGTATGTTTCGTTCTCTTCGACACAATTCAAAAAGTTTTTCCGAAGTTCATCTATTACTGCCTTCTGGATATCAAAAACAACATCCTCCCCCTTATTCTTCGAACGCGAAATAAACCACGTTATATCAAGATAAATGACATCATACTTGTTGAGATACTTCTTAAATGAATCCCTCTTTGATATTTCAAGTCCGCCAAAAAGAGATCGCGAATCACAGCTCTTATCATAATAAGCACACAACATCTTCGCTGCAAAAGATTTGCCAAAACGGCGGGGGCGGCTAAAACTGGTCAGCTTCTGCGGAGTGTTAATCGTTCCATTTACATAATCAATCAGTCCGGTTTTATCTACGTAGGTTCCATTTAGTATTGTTTGAAATCCTTTATTACCCGGATTTAAATAGCTTCCCATATGCCCGTCCTCCTTTCGCTCTCCTGCATCTGATTGTAAAATCCTCTGCCGGATGTCCCGCAGCGTGGTCTGCGGAATGCCCCGGCGGGGGATGGGCTCAGATATTAACCAGCAGTTTCCCATACGCTTCCTGGAAGCCCTTCCCTCTCGTTCCTGCCAGCGGCACCGAATAGCTCCCGTCACAGAGAATCACTTTATTGATCCGTATATTTGTCACGTAGTTCATGTTTACCAGAAAGCTTCGGTGCGTCCGGAAAAACATACGCGGATCCAGCTGCGTAATCCAGTATTCCAGGGATTCCCGGACGCTGTATTCCGCATTTTTCGTATAAACGTGTGTCTTGTGATCCATGGTTTCTATATACAGGATTTCCGATGCTTCTACTATATATATGCAGTCCGCTGTTCTCAGTGTTATCCTCTTATGAGCGCGCTGATTCTTCCGGTGCTGCTCGATCGCGTCGTCCATATTCCGAAACAGGCGTTTTCTATCGATCGGCTTCGACAGATATCGAAATACATGGAAACGCATGGCGTCGTCCAGATACTCCGGAAGGGATGTCTCCATAAAAATGATCAGCTTCGGATTCGTCTCTCTTAACTTCCGGCCGAGTTCGATCCCGCTGATGCCTCCCATTTTTACATCCAGAAACGCGATATCTGTCATTGTATGTTCTTCCAGAAACTCTTCCCCCGAGGAATAGCTGGCGTATTCCGGCTGCGGCTCCCCTTTTTCGTCAAAATATACCCGCAGGTAGGCCTCCAGCGTAGAACTGATCCCCGGATCATCATCACAAAAAGCGATTCTCATGCTTATACACCTTCCTGTCTGTCAGTCATTTCCCTAAACGCTATAACAACTGTTCCCATCAGATCATGAATCTGCGATTCATGATCGCATTTCGCCGTTCGCCGAATGCGCAAGCGC
>JAJBUL010000085.1 GCA_020860365.1 Clostridiales bacterium
TAATTTCTGGCACATACGGTTACTTTTTTTCTATGGAATTTCTAGTTTATTTTTGTGCAACCTGAACAAAAACCTTTTATTTTACACAGCGAATACCAGCCCACCGGTGACCAGCCGCAGGCGATTGCTGAACTCGTCCAGGGGTTTAAGGAAGGCAACCAATTCGAGACTTTGCTGGGTGTGACGGGCTCCGGGAAGACCTTCACGATGGCGAATGTGATCGAGCAGCTGCAGAAGCCGACTTTGGTAATAGCGCACAATAAGACGCTCGCGGCCCAGCTCTATTCGGAGTTCAAGGAGTTTTTCCCTGAAAACGCGGTTGAGTATTTTGTGAGCTATTATGATTATTATCAGCCGGAGGCGTATGTGCCGTCTTCGGATACGTATATCGCGAAGGATTCAGCGATCAATGATGAGATTGATAAGCTGCGCCTGTCGGCGACGGCATCACTGGTGGAGCGACGGGATGTCATCATAGTGGCGAGTGTGTCCTGTATCTATGGTCTGGGCAGTCCGGCGGATTATAAGGACCTAGTGCTGTATCTGCGGCAGGGGCAGGAGCGGGATCGGGATGAGATTCTGCGGAAGCTGATTGATATCCAGTATGACCGCAATGAGATGGATTTTCACCGCGGTACGTTCCGGGTGCGCGGGGATGTGCTGGAGATTTTTCCGGCAAATGCGGACGACTATGCTTATCGTGTGGAGTTTTTCGGGGACGAGATTGACCGGATTACGGAGATTGATGTACTGACCGGGGCCGTGAAGAAGGGGCTGGAGTTTATCGCGGTCTTTCCGGCGTCGCATTATGTAGTGCCGATGGAGAAGATTCTGAGGGCGGCGGATGCGATTGAGGAGGAGCTTGCGGAGCGAGTGACTTACTTTAAGAGTGAGGATAAGCTGATTGAAGCGCAGCGGATTGCGGAACGGACGAATTTTGACGTAGAGATGCTGCGGGAGACGGGGTTTTGCTCCGGCGTGGAAAATTATTCACGGCATCTGGCGGGGCTTCCGGCGGGGGCGACGCCGCATACACTGATGGATTATTTCGGGGATGATTTTCTGATAATTATTGACGAGTCGCACAAGACGGTGCCGCAGATTCGGGCGATGTATGTGGGCGACCAGTCGCGCAAGACGACACTGGTGGATTATGGGTTCCGCCTGCCTTCGGCGAAGGACAACCGTCCCTTGAATTTTGGCGAGTTTGAGGATAAAATAGACCAGCTTCTGTTTGTCTCGGCGACGCCGGGCGATTATGAGGAGGAGCATGAGCTGCTGCGCGCGAAGCAGATTATCCGGCCGACGGGACTTCTGGATCCGCGTGTGGAGGTGCGGCCGGTCGAGGGGCAGATTGATGATTTGATCAGTGAGATCAATAAGGAAACGGCAGCGGGCAATAAGATCCTGGTGACGACGCTGACAAAGCGGATGGCGGAGGATCTGACGGACTATATGAAGGAGGTCGGGATCCGCGTGCGCTATTTGCACTCAGATATTGATACACTGGAGCGGACGGAGATCATCCGGGATATGCGTCTGGATGTTTTTGATGTGCTGGTCGGGATCAATCTTTTGCGTGAGGGCCTGGATATCCCGGAGATTTCTCTGGTGGCGATTCTGGATGCGGACAAGGAAGGCTTTCTGCGATCCTCCGTTTCCCTGATTCAGACGATTGGGCGCGCTGCGCGGAATGCGCAGGGACATGTGATTATGTATGCGGATACGATTACGGATTCGATGCGTGTGGCGATGGATGAAACCCAAAGGCGGCGGGAGCTGCAGCAGAAGTACAATGAAGAGCACGGCATCACGCCGCAGACGATTAAAAAGGCGGTCCGTGATCTGATCAGCATTTCGAAAGAGCTGGCGAAGCAGGAAGTGCAGATGGAGAAGGATCCGGAGTCGATGAACCGTGAGGAGCTGGAGAAGCTGATTGCTGAGGTGCAGAAGAAGATGAAGAAGGCAGCCTCGGAGCTGGATTTCGAGAGTGCGGCCGAGCTGCGCGATAAGATGATTATGCTGAAGAAGCATTTGCAGGAGATCGACGAATGAGAAAGACAGCTCAATCAGAGCAAGTACAATGTTCATGTGAATATGGTACATGCCTGAAAAGGCAGAAATAACGCTGCTCAGGCAGGATTGTGTTTCATAAGTGTGTTTTGTGTAAAGAAAGAACATAGAAGATCTGGTTTTGGGGAGAAAGCAGAGAAGAAGAAAGAGAGAGCCAGGAATGAGTTCAATTATTTCGAGTGCCACAGATAGAGTGGAGGGACAAATGAATCTGAATAATGCAATGAATATGTATGATGAGTCAGAAGAAAAATACAGGATGGAAGGGGAGAATATGACAGATTCAAATGGAAAAGCAGCCCAAACAGTCGATCCTGGCAAAAAGCAGTTCATCCGTATCCGCGGCGCGAACGAGCATAATCTGAAAAATATCAGTCTGGATATCCCGCGCAATCAGTTTGTGGTGCTTACCGGCCTGTCTGGTTCGGGGAAATCTTCGCTGGCGTTTGATACGATTTACGCGGAAGGGCAGCGACGCTATATGGAGTCTTTGTCTTCCTATGCCAGACAGTTTCTGGGGCAGATGGAGAAGCCGGATGTGGAGAGTATCGAGGGGCTTCCGCCGGCGATCTCGATTGATCAGAAGACAACGAACCGGAATCCGCGCTCAACGGTTGGCACGGTGACGGAAATATATGATTATTTCCGATTACTATATGCGCGGATTGGGATTCCACATTGCCCAAAGTGCGGACGCGAGATAAAAAAGCAGAGCGTGGATCAGATGGTGGATCAGATCATGATGCTGCCGGAGCGGACGCGGATCCAGCTGCTTGCGCCGGTTGTGCGCGGGCGCAAGGGCGAGCATGTGAAGCTGCTGGAGCAGGCGAAACGCAGCGGATATGTGCGTGTGCGGATTGATGGGAACCTGTATGATCTTTCCGAGGAGATTAAGCTTGAAAAAAATATCAAACACAACATTGAAATTGTGGTGGACCGCCTGGTGGTGAAGCCGGGGATTGAGAAACGCCTGACGGATTCAATGGAGACAGTGCTGCAGCTGGGGGATGGTCTGGGATATGTAGATGTCGGTGAGGGAGAGATGATTAGCTTCAGCCAGAGCTTTTCCTGCCCGGACTGCAATATCAGCATTGACGAGATCGAGCCGCGCAGCTTTTCTTTTAACAATCCATTTGGCGCCTGTCCGGAATGTACCGGCCTGGGTTACAAGATGGAGTTTGACATTGATCTGATGATTCCGGATAAATCCTTAAGCATCCGGGAGGGCGCGATTGTTGTGAACGGCTGGCAGTCCTGTACCGATCCGTCCAGCTTTACGTACGCGCTCCTGACGGCGCTGGCGAAGGGGTACCATTTTGATTTATCGACGCCGTTTGAGCAGCTGCCGCCGGATATCCAGCATATGCTGATTTACGGAACGGATGGGAAGCAGGTAAAGGTGCATTACAAGGGGCAGCGTGGTATCGGGGTTTATGACGTGGCGTTTGACGGCCTGATTCGGAATGTGGAGCAACGCTATCGTGAGACTTCGTCGGATTATACGAAGCAGGAGTATGAGAGCTTTATGCGGATTACCCCGTGTAAGGCCTGCCGCGGGCAGAGACTGAAGCCGTCCGCGCTGGCGGTGACGGTTGGCGGGAAAAACATTCACGAGATTACTTCCATGTCCGTGGGGGATTTACAGAAGTTTCTGGTAGACCTGGAGCTGACACAGCAGCAGCTTTTGATCGGTGCGCAGATTTTAAAAGAAATCCGGTCGCGGATCGGCTTTCTGGTGGATGTAGGCCTGGAGTATTTAAGTCTGTCGCGCGCGACCGGTACGCTATCCGGCGGCGAGGCGCAGAGGATCCGTCTGGCGACGCAGATTGGCTCCGGGCTGGTCGGCGTTGCCTATATTCTGGACGAGCCGAGCATCGGCCTGCATCAGCGCGACAATGACAAGCTGCTGCACACACTGAATAATCTGAAGGATCTCGGAAACACCCTGATTGTGGTAGAGCACGATGAGGACACGATGTATGCGGCGGATTATATTGTGGACATCGGACCTGGTGCGGGAGAACACGGCGGCGAAGTCGTGGCGGCCGGGATGGCGGAGGATTTGAAGAGCTGTCCGGAATCGATTACGGGTGCGTATTTAAGCCATCGGCTGTTTATTCCGGTGCCGGAGAAGCGGCGGACGCCGACCGGCTGGCTGGAGATTCGCGGTGCGCGGGAAAACAATCTGAAGGATATCAATGTAAAGATTCCGCTTGGCGTGATGACCTGTGTGACCGGTGTTTCCGGTTCCGGGAAAAGCTCGCTGATCAATGAGATTTTATACAAGCGGCTGGCGAAGGATCTGAACCGGGCGCGGACGATTCCGGGGAAGCATCGGGCGATCACGGGAATTGGACAGCTGGATAAGGTGATCAATATTGACCAGTCTCCGATTGGGCGTACCCCGCGTTCGAACCCGGCGACCTATACGGGCGTTTTTGATATGATCCGCGATTTGTTTGCATCGACTGCGGACGCGAAGGCGCGGGGCTACAAAAAAGGCCGCTTCAGCTTTAATATCAAGGGTGGCCGCTGCGAGGCCTGCGCCGGGGATGGCATTCTGAAGATTGAGATGCATTTCCTTCCGGATGTCTATGTTCCCTGTGAGGTCTGCCATGGAAAGCGTTATAACCGCGAGACGCTGGATGTGAAATACAAAGGAAAATCCATCTATGATGTGCTGGATATGACCGTGGAGGAGGCGCTGAAATTTTTCGATCATCTGCCGCAGATCCGGCGAAAGATTGAGACACTGAATGATGTCGGCCTTTCCTATATTAAGCTTGGGCAGCCGTCTACGACGCTTTCCGGCGGCGAGGCACAGCGAATTAAGCTTGCAACGGAGCTTTCCCGCCGTAGCACCGGTAAAACGGTTTATATCCTGGATGAGCCGACTACCGGCCTGCATTTCGCGGATGTCCATAAGCTTGTGGATATTCTGCGCCGACTGGCCGAGGGCGGCAATACGGTAATCGTGATTGAGCACAACCTGGATGTGATTAAGACGGCTGACTATATTATCGATCTTGGACCGGAGGGCGGCGACCGGGGCGGTACGGTGATCGCGGAAGGGACGCCGGAGGAGGTTGCGGAAAATCCGGTTTCCTATACAGGGCAGTATATCAAAAAATATTTATAACCGTTCAGAACAGCATCGAAAAAATGTAAAACGAAAAGACCTGACATTCGTCAGGTCTTTTCAGGAAAGAGAAAAATTTGGGTTGAAAAATGTTTTGCCCTGTTCTGGGAATTTCCCATCCAGGAAAATGTTTGAGGGAGTACTTGGCAGCGTGTGGGAGCTGCCAAGTGTGAGTTATGAAATATATTAGCTCATCGCTAATATTCCTACAATATAAAATGAAAATGTGTTAAAAATATGTCGGGTTTCTAAAAAAAGTGGGAAAATACTTAAGAAATCCTTGCTGAAAAATAATAAAAAAGAAACCGGAAAATTATTTCCATTTTGAGGTATACTGTGTTAATATATTGGAAAAATAGATAATAAGATATGGGAGCGGAGGGAGCCGCTTCCGGATGGGAAAGGGGTTTGAATTTATGGCGGCTTCAGATGTTGGGATAGATCTTGGCACGGCCAGTATTCTGGTTTATGTCAGGGGGAAGGGTGTTGTATTGAAAGAACCATCAGTTGTAGCTTATGACCGTGATACGAATAAAATAAAGGCTATTGGAGAGGAAGCGCGCCTGATGCTGGGCCGGACGCCGGGGAATATCATTGCGGTTCGTCCGATGCGCAAGGGCGTAATTTCAGACTACACCGTGACGGAGCAGATGCTGAAGCATTTCATTCAGAAAGCGATCGGGCGGATGTCTTTTCGAAAGCCTCGTGTCAGCATCTGTGTTCCGAGCAGTGTGACAGAAGTAGAGAAGAAGGCCGTAGAGGATGCAACCTATCAGGCAGGTGCGCGGGAGGTACACATTATTGAAGAACCCATTGCGGCGGCGATTGGGGCAGGCATTGATATTTCCCGTCCCTGCGGGAATATGATTGTGGATATCGGCGGAGGCACCTGCGATGTGGCTGTGATTTCTCTTGACGGGATTGTGGTCAGCACTTCGATCAAGGTGGCCGGCGATGATTTTGACGATGCGATTGTTAAATATGTGCGGAAAAAATATGGCCTGATGATCGGCGAGCAGACGGCGGAGGAGATCAAGATTACGATTGGAACTGCGTTTGAAAAGCCAGAGCCGAAGGTGATGGAGGTCAAAGGGCGTGATCTGGTGACTGGCCTGCCGAAGACCGTACGTGTGACTTCAGAGGATACGCGCGATGCGCTTAAGGAGGTGACGGGTCAGATTGTGAATGCGGTGCACAGTGTTCTGGAACGCACGCCGCCAGAGCTGGCGGCAGATGTAGTAGATCGTGGGATTGTGATGACCGGTGGAGGTTCTCTTTTAAGTGGACTGGAAGAACTGATTGAGGCGAGGACAGGCATTAATACGATGGTCGCGGAGGATCCGATGACGGCCGTGGCGGTAGGAACCGGACGGTTTGTGGAGTTGACCGCTGCAAATAATGCGAAGCCACTGGAGCAATAAGAACAGATAAACATACGGAACAACTGTGAAAGCGTAATATCAGGATAACAGGATTTTATGGAGAGACTGGAAGGGTATATTGATCATATTATATTTCGCAACAATGAGAATGGCTATACTGTGTTTGTGCTTGCGATGCAGGATGGTGAAGGTACAGGACAGCCTTCAAAGAATAAGAGTGGGGCGCTGACACGCACTGCGAACAGTGAGGATGAGATCACCTGTGTCGGCGCACTCTCTTATGTCGGAGAGGGCGAAAAGGTAGTGCTTACGGGAGAGTACATATCGCATCCCTCTTACGGGGAACAGTTTAAAATTACAGACTGTCAGGTGAAAGAACCCGACGACGCGGAATCTGTGGAGCGCTATCTGGGAAGCGGGGCGATCAAAGGAGTCGGCACAGCACTGGCCGCGCGGATGGTGAGGAGGTTTGGTGAGGATACGATCCGTATTATTGAGGAAGAGCCGGAGCGGCTCGCCGAGATTAAGGGCATCAGTGAGCGGATGGCGCGAGAGATTGCAGCACAGGTCTATGAAAAACGCGATATGCGTAAGGCGATGATTTTCCTGCAGCAGTTTGGCGTTACAAATACACTGGCGGTGAAGATTTACCAGAAATATGGCGCCGGAATGTACCAGGTACTTGAGGAGAATCCTTACCGGCTGGCTGACGATATTGAGGGCGTTGGCTTTCGCATTGCGGATGAGATCGCGAAACGTGCGGGGATTTGTGTGGATTCGGAGTACAGGCTGAAAAGCGGAGTTTTTTACGTTCTGCAGCAGGCTGGAGGAGAAGGACACGTTTTTCTGCCGAAGGAACTGCTGTTGTCACGCGCCGGGGAACTGCTCGGTATAGAGCTTGAGAGTATCGATCAGTATCTGACGGATCTGGCGATTGACAAAAAGATTGTGATCAGACAGGAAAAGGAACAGACGCGGGTTTATACGGCATCCTCGTATTTTCTGGAAATGAGCACGGCGCGCATGCTTTGCGATCTGAATATTTCCTGCGAGGTTGATCAGAAGGTGATTTCTCAGAAGCTCCGTGAGATTGAGAAGAAAACGGAGACAGTTCTCGATGATAAGCAGCGGATGGCAGTCATTGAGGCTGCCCGCTGTGGGCTTCTTGTCATTACGGGCGGCCCCGGTACCGGAAAGACAACTACGATCAATACACTGATTTCCTATTTTGAATCGGAGGGCCTGCGTATAATGCTGGCGGCTCCGACCGGGCGGGCGGCCAAGCGTATGACGGAGGCGACCGGATGTGAAGCGAAGACGGTGCACCGCCTGTTGGAAATCAATGTTACTTCGGATGAATCCGGACCGGAGGGCTTTGGCCGGAATGAGGAGAATCCGCTGGACGCAGATGTTATTATTATTGATGAGATGTCGATGGTGGATATTTATCTCATGCACGCGCTTTTGAAGGCGGTAACGGTCGGTACGCGCCTGATTATGGTGGGGGATGTCAATCAGCTGCCTTCCGTGGGACCGGGAAGTGTTCTGAAGGATATTATAGCTTCGGAAAAGATTACGGTAGTCCGACTGACACGGATTTTCCGGCAGGCATCGGAAAGCGATATCGTAGTCAATGCTCATAAGATTAACCGCGGTGAACATATTACGCTTGACAATAAGAGCCGGGATTTTTTCTTCCTGAAGCGGCAGGACGCGAATGTGATTATCAGCATCGTGATTCAGCTGATTCGGGATAAGCTGCCGCGTTATGTAGAGGCGGAACCGTTTGATATTCAGGTGCTGACCCCGATGCGTAAAGGATTGCTCGGGGTGGAGCGGCTGAACCGGATTTTGCAGGAATATCTGAATCCGCCGGATCGCAGCAAACGGGAATGTGAGCACAATGGCGTGACTTTCCGCGAAGGCGACAAGGTCATGCAGATTAAAAATAATTATCAGATGGAATGGGAAATCCGTGGACGGTACGGGATTCCGGTAGAGAAAGGCGTTGGAGTCTTTAACGGCGATATGGGGCTCGTCCGCGAAATTAATTTACATACAGAGCAGATAACGGTTGAATTTGATGAGCATCGCATGGTAGAATATCCTTATAGTGGGCTGGATGAGCTGGAACTTTCTTATGCAGTGACGATCCATAAATCGCAGGGCAGTGATTAGCCGGCAGTGGTGCTTCCGCTTTTGACAGGTCCGCGTATGCTGATGAACCGCAATCTGCTGTATACGGCTGTGCCCCGGGCACGCAAATGTGTGACACTGGTCGGGGATGCGGGCACGTTTGACCAGATGATTGACAATACTGTGGAACAGAGGCACTACACGGCTCTGGGCGAAAGAATCTGCGAATTGTCAGAAAGTTAGTTGTTTCGAATGAAACTGGTTTTCCGTATGAACTTGGGGAAGATTCAGGACGGATCATGAAGACAAAAAAATAGAATGGAAAACAGACCAGAGAAAAATTGGTGAAGCGGCGATGCGGTTTCTTTATCCGCCGCGCTGTCCGCTCTGCGACACGGTAAGGAACAGGAATGTGCCGCCCATTTTGCTGGTCTGTGAAGATTGCCGGGAGAAATTGCCCTGGGTGACGGAGCCTGCCTGTATGAAGTGCGGGAAGCCGGTGGAGTCCCCTGAGAAAGAATTCTGTGGGGACTGTGAGCGTACACGGCATCTTTTTGATCAGGGGCGGGCTGCCTTTACCTATTCTGGCTCTATGCGGAAGAGTGTTTACCGGATGAAGTTTCAGAACCGGCGGGATTATCTGGATTTCTATGCGGAAGCGATGGTGCGCACAGGTGAGAGATATCTTTCCTGCTGGCGGCCAGAGGTGATTGTACCGATCCCCATGCACTGGAAAAAGCGCGCCGCGCGGGGATATAACCAGGCAGAGCTTCTGGCCATGCGTATCAGTCGGCTGACGGGTATTCCATGTGAGCGGAAGCTATTACGGTGTGTGCGCTATACGGGAGATCAGAAGGAATTGGGGCGGAATGAGAGGTTACGGAACCTGAGGGGGAGTTTTGAAGTGTGTTCGGCCACGCCATCCCGCATCCTTCTGGTGGACGATGTTTATACGACTGGCAGCACGATGGATGAGGCAGCCAGGGCTTTGCGGACGGCGGGGGCAAGGCAGCTGTTTTTTCTGGTTTTGTGCACGGGGAAAGGCAAAAAAAGTTTGCATGACACGAAATCTGTGCTATACTGAAAAAGCATGCTGACAGTTGAAGTGTGCCCCTGTAACGATTTCGATACAGGGTGTTCAGAGGGGAGAACAAGATGGAGGGTATTATCTTTTGGCTGAGTGACAGTCTGTCATGGCTTACGGTACCAACGGTATCCATTACGGTCACAGATGTTCTTGAAATCCTGATTCTGGCTTTCCTTGTGTATAATCTGCTGCTCTGGATCAAAAATACCAGAGCCTGGAGCCTGTTAAAGGGGATTGCGATTCTGATTGGCTGTATTGCAATTGTGTATCTGCTGCAGATGACAACGCTGATTTATCTCGTGAATCGTGTGCTGGATATTGCGATTACAGCAGCAGTGGTTGTTTTCCATCCGGAGATTCGCAGAGCGCTTGAAAGGCTTGGGGAGAAGCCGATTTTTTCCAGCCTGATCCAGATCGGGGATGGCAGTAAAAATGTGACAGAGCGTTTCAGTGACAAGACGGTCAATGAGATCGTAAAGGCCAGCGTAGAGATGAGCAAGGCAAAAACAGGTGCTCTGATAGTCATGGAGCAGAATACTCGTCTGGAAGAATATGAGCGGACGGGGATTATGCTGGATGCTATTGTGACGAGCCAGCTGTTAATCAATATTTTTGAACATAACACACCGCTTCACGATGGGGCAGTGATCGTGAAAGAAAATCGTGTTACGGCGGCGACGTGTTACCTTCCGCTGTCTGACAACATGATGCTGAATAAGGCACTGGGAACCAGGCATCGGGCGGGACTGGGTATCAGCGAAGAAACGGACTCGATGACAGTGATCGTTTCCGAGGAGACAGGAGCGATTTCTGTCGCCTACAAAGGTGAACTGATGCATGCGATTTCCCAGGAAGAATTAAAGCGGCAGCTTGAAATTTTACAGAATAAATCAGTTGCCCCCAGAAAATTCCGATTCTGGAAAGGGTGGACGAAGAATGAAGCATAAGAAAACCTGGCAGTTGCCCGAAAAAATACTAAAATGGCTGAAGAAAAACTGGCCGTTAAAGCTGCTTTCGTTCGGTATTGCGTTCCTGATCTGGATTGTCGTGGTGAATGTGGATAATCCTACTAAATCAAAGCTGTTTCGGGATGTTAAGATTTCGATTATCAATGAAGACAGTGTGACAGAGATTGATAAGACCTTTGATATTGTTTCCGAAGATACGGTTGTGATCAAGGTGACAGAGAAAAGGCGTGTACTGGAGAGCCTTTCCGCATCGGACTTTACCGTAATTGCGGACATGGAGAATCTGACTGAGATGAATACGGTGCCGCTTACCGTTACCTGCAGCAATTCCGCAGTGACGCTGGATGAGATTACAGTTGTTCCTTCGTCGCTGAAAGTGGAGCTGGAGCAGATCGTAGAAAGTGAGTTTGTGGTAACGGTTGAGACGACAGGGACACCACAGAACGGATATGAGGTTGGTACGACAGAGGTTGTGGAAGGCAAGACAGTGATTATAGCCGGCCCGGAGAGTCTGATTGCAAAGATCGGACAGGTGACAGCCTCGGTTTCTGTCAATGGGATTTCCGTGGATCAGAGGCTGGCGAGTACACTTACGATCTCGGATAAAAATGGCGATACATTAAGCGAGACGCAGATGAGCCGCCTGCAGATAAAGGACTCATCCGGTGTGCTGCTCTCTGATAATGAGGTGACGATCGATGTGGAGCTTTGGATGGTATTGTCCGAGGTGCCGATTGAGATTGAGACCAGTGGAACGCCCGCGAGCGGCTACGAAGTAACCGGGGTGGGTACAGTGCCAACGACAGTAAATCTGGTCGGAACAGAGGAAGCACTCTCAACAATTACCAGAATTGTGGTGAATGAGCCAGTGTCGGTTGCCGGTGCGATGGAGACGTTTACACAGGAGGTGGATCTTTCTGATACACTCAGCGATATGGAGAATGTACGGCTGGCTTCTGGTGTAGATCCTTCTGTTACAGTCACGATCCAGATCGAAAAAAGTGGAGACCAGACGGTGCAGATTGCCCTTTCGGAGCTGACTGTGCTGAATCACCCGGAGAATATGACGCTGACCTTTTCACCTGCGGACATGATCTCTGTGACTGTCCATGCGGACGATGAGGAGAGTACGATCCTGGCGGAAGACATCACGGCGACCATAGATCTGTCTGCCTGTGCAGAGGAGGGCGACTATGAGATACCGGTAGAGATTGAACTGCCGGATGGATTTACCCTGGTGTCAGATGTGACACTGACAGTAAATGCAACAGAGACAGAGCAGATAGAGGCTGCTACGGAGGAATAATTCTGATGGAGAAGAGACTGACGGTAAATAATGAGCTGGGACTCCATTTGCGCCCCGCAGGTGAGCTGTGTACGATTGCGATGGAATATGAATCAAAGATCACGATCTGTTTTCGGGATCGGGAATTTAACGCCAAAAGCCTTTTGAGTGTGCTGAGCGCCTGTGTCCAGAGTGGAGATGAGATTGTCGTTCGCATAGAAGGGGCGGACGAAGAGGCGGCAGCAGCACGGATCAGTGACTTTTTTAATGGATTGCACGGATGAGCCGTTGTTTGAAAAAATATAGGGGGAACGTTCCTGATCGGGATCCGATGAAGGCGGGCGTTCCCTTTTTCTTTGAAGAGGAGTGGAAGACATATGAAAAAACGAGAGCAGTATAAAAGACTGATCATGTTTTTTGCTTCGGTTCTGATTGTGGCAGTCCAGACCGGAGTGTTTGCGTATGTCTGGTTTCATGATTATCATTTTAAGGCAGTGATCGGCAGAAGATACAGTTTTTGGGGGCATTGCGCCCTGATCAGTATTTACGCATTTCTGGTAGTAATGGTATCAAAGCTTTTTTCCGCCTTTAAGGTAGGATATCAGAGAATTCTGGATGTTCTGCTGTCCCAGATATTTTCGGTGCTGATCGTCAATTTTGTTGTATATCTTCAATTGGCTCTGATCGGACGTTGGACCTTTCTGGAACATGTAGGGCCGATGCTCCGGGTTTGCGGGATCAATCTGGCGGCGGTAGTGCTCTGGGTTTTTTTTATGCGGTGGGTTTACGTGCGGATTTATCCGCCTCATGCGATTCTGCTGATATATGGGAAGCTCAGCCCCAGGCCTTTGATAGAAAAAATGAAAACCAGAAAAGATAAATACCTGATTGAGGGGACGATTTCTCTGAAAAAGGGCGAGGATGCGATCAAAAAGGAAATTCTGAAGCATCAGGCTGTGATGATCTGTGATATCCCCGCTCATGAGCGCAACCTGTTTCTGAAATTTTGCTTTGAACATGACATCCGCTGCTATTGCCAGCCCAAAATATCGGATATAATGGTGATGAGCTCCGAGGAGATTAATATGTTTGATACACCGCTGCTGTTGTTTCGCAACCGCGGACTGACCGTGGAGCAGCAGGCAGTCAAGCGATTTTTTGATGTGGTGGTCTCCGCGCTGGCACTGGTTATTCTTTCGCCTCTTTTTCTGATTATCGCACTTCTGATCAAAGGCTATGACGGCGGCCCGGTGTTTTACCGTCAGGAGAGGCTGACAAAAGATGGGAAGGTTTTTCTGGTGTACAAGTTTCGCAGTATGCGCGTGGATTCGGAGCAGCAGGGCGCGCGTCTCGCAGCAAAGGGAGACAGCCGGATCACGCCGGTCGGCAGAGTGCTGCGAAACATTCATTTTGATGAACTGCCCCAGCTGCTGAACATTATACAGGGGGACATGTCTCTGGTCGGACCCAGACCAGAGCGTCCGGAGATCGCGGCTGAGTATGAGAAGGAAATCCCGGAATTCTCTTATCGCCTGAAGGTAAAAGCCGGCCTGACGGGGTACGCGCAGGTGTATGGAAAATACAATACGAAGCCCTACGATAAATTGAAGCTGGATCTCACCTACATTGAGAATTTTTCATTCCTGCTGGACTTGCAGCTGATCGCTACGACTGTAAAAATCCTGTTCCAGAAGGAAAACACAGAGGGCGTTGAGCAGTGGCAGAAGACAGCGTCGACACGTGTGCAGGGCAATGAAGGTTTGGCTGCTAAGAGAGAAGCATTTGATTCGCCGCCGAAGACGCGCCCGGAGGCAGCTGCAATGACCGCATCTGCTCCCAGGCGGGATGCAGAGTCAGCGGCATCCTCTGTGTCTGGAGAGGCTGGAACAGAAACGGCTCCGATCGTATCGGTTATCATTCCGGCATGTAACTGTGCCGCGACCATTGGACGCGCGGTTGATTCTGTACTGGAACAGGGGGTACCTTTGGAAATTCTGGTGTTTAATGACTGCTCACCGGATGAGCTGGATTCTGTGATGGAGCGCTATGGGAATGTCAGAGAGCTGCATTATTATAAGAATAAACACCGTCTTGGTGCCGCCGCAACACGGAATCAGGGGGTGGAAATGGCGAAAGGAACTTACATTGCTTTTCTTGACGCAGATGACTGGTGGGATAAGGACAAGCTGAAAAAACAGCTGGCGCGATTCGAATCCGCGAAGTCCACGTCGATCAGGGAGAAGGATGGTCAGGAAAAGGAAAAAATGGCTGCACCAGTGCTCTGTGCGACCGCCAGGGAGCTGGTTACGCCGGATGGAAAACGGACCGGCCGTGTGATTCCGGTTCGCGAGAAAGTTTCCTATCGGCGGCTGTTGCTGCATAATTGCATCAACTGTTCCTCTGTTCTGCTTCGGACGGATGTGGCGAGAGAGTTTCCGATGCTGCATGAGGATAGCCATGAGGACTATATCACCTGGCTGCAGATTCTAAAAAAATATGGTCCTGCGCTGGCGGTGAATGAGCCGCTGCTAAAATATCGCCTGACAGCGTCGGGCAAATCCGGAAATAAGCTTCATTCCGCGAAAATGACATACCGTGCTTACCGGTATGCGGGATTTGGCCGGGTATCTTCGGCAGGTCTTTTCTGCGCGTATGCGGTGAATGGCCTGATGAAATACGCTGGAGCGTATCTGCGGGGCTTTTGCCGGAAGTGATTCGAAAATGAAGTTTTGTTCCGGGTGTGAGTTATCGTTTGGAACAGGTATCATTTATCAGATATGGAGAGGTGGAGGTTGAAAAACAATGATTCAGAAACTGATTAAAAACATCAGAAAAACAAACACGCCGATTGTGGTTGGCCTGGATCCGATGCTGAGTTATATCCCGGAACAGATTCAGAAGGCTGCATTCGCTGAATATGGAGAGACACTTGAGGGTGCGGCGGAAGCAGTATGGCAGTATAATAAAAAAATTGTGGATGCAGTGCATGACCTGATTCCGGCGGTGAAGCCGCAGATCGCAATGTATGAGCAGTTTGGAGTGCCAGGGCTGACTGTATTCAAGAGAACCGTTGATTATTGTAAGGAAAAAGGGCTGGTAGTGATTGGCGATGTCAAGCGCGGCGACATTGGCTCAACCTCAGCGGCCTATGCAACTGCGCATCTGGGACAGGTATCGGTTGGCTCTCAGAAGCTGACGCCATTTGGGGAAGACTTTGCGACAGTCAATCCTTATCTGGGAACGGATGGGATCAAACCGTTTCTGGATGTCTGCCGTGAGGAAAAGAAGGGGATTTTCATTCTCGTGAAGACATCGAACCCGTCGAGCGGTGAGTTCCAGGATCGCCGGATTGCCGGTTCCTCAGAGGCTTCCATATTATCAAATACGGACAAATCCGATTTGGCGGGAGCGGCTGGAAAACCGTTATATGAGATGGTCGGAGAAAAGGTGGCTGAGTGGGCCGATACCTGCATGGGCGATACCTACAGTTATGTAGGGGCTGTTGTGGGCGCGACTTATCCGGAGATGGGAAAGGTGCTGCGTCGCGTTATGCCGAAATCATTTATCCTGGTGCCGGGATATGGCGCACAGGGAGGAAAAGCCGAAGATCTGGTGCACTATTTTAACGAGGATGGTCTGGGAGCAATCGTAAATTCTTCGCGAGGAATTATAGCCGCGTATAAACAGGAAAAATATGCTTCTTATGGCGCGGAACATTTCGCGGAAGCGAGCCGGGCAGCGGTGATGGATATGATCAGGGATATCAACCATGCGCTGGAACAGCGAGGCTGACTGGATTGGACCCTGGAAGCGCACTTGGGAATTGTTTTCCGGCCAGCCTGACAGTACATGACATCCTTGCCGGGAGCAGGTAAGCAAAAGAAGATGACAGGAGAAATAACAATGGTAAACTCAATGCTGCACGCATCTGTTTTTTCACAGGAGCAGATTGCAAATCAGATATACAGTATGTGGCTTCAGGCGGACCCGATAGCGGAGACCGCCCTGCCAGGACAGTTTGTATCTGTGTATAGTAATGATTCCGGGCGGATGCTTCCCCGCCCGATCAGTATCTGTGAAATAGACCGGGAGCATGGCCGGATTCGTCTGGTGTACCGGGTTGCCGGAAAAGGTACGGCGGAATTTGCCAGATGTCTGGCTGGTAATACTCTGGATCTTCTTGGCCCGCTTGGCAATGGATTCCCGGTGGATCGATGTCCGGCGGGGCGGTCCGCTTTTTTGATTGGAGGTGGGATTGGTATTCCTCCGATGCTGGAGCTCTCCAAAAGGCTGGAGGGGCACGCGCAGGTGGTCGCGGGATACCGGGATGAGTTGTTTCTGGCCGATGAACTGGCTGCGAATGGAGATTTGTATCTTTCGGTGGAAAGCGGCCATTTGTTTCAGGTATTATCGGAAGGTACCGGGATTTCTGCCGCAAGGCGCGGAATTTCACATGGAAATGTATTGGACTGCATAAAAGAGAATCAGCTGCAGGCGGATGTGATCTATGCCTGTGGACCCACCCCCATGCTCCGTGCGATAAAAGCGTACGCGCAGGAGCAGGGAATCGAGTGCTATCTGTCTTTGGAAGAGCGGATGGCATGTGGGATCGGAGCCTGTCTTGCCTGTGTCTGTGAATCGACAGATATTGACGCCCATTCGCAGGTGAAAAACAGGCGTATCTGTAAAGAAGGGCCAGTATTTGCTGCGGAGGATGTGGTTTTATGACAAGGATAAATACGAAAGTAACAATCGCAGGTGTTGAATTGAAAAACCCGGTGATGACTGCGTCCGGAACATTTGGCTCCGGCATGGAATATGGCGAATTGGTCGATCTGTCCAGGCTGGGAGCGATTGTGACAAAGGGGGTAGCGAACGTCCCATGGCCAGGCAATCCGACTCCCCGTGTGGCAGAGATTTGCGGTGGGATGATGAATGCGATCGGACTGCAGAATCCGGGGATGGAGACCTTTTGTGCCCGCGATCTGCCGTTTCTGGCAGATTTTGATACCGTAAGAGTGGTAAATGTCTGCGGGCGGACGACAGAAGACTATGTTGAAGTCGTAGAACGTCTTTCGGATGAACAGGCGGTTGATTTGCTGGAAATCAATATTTCCTGTCCGAATGTGAAGTGCGGTGGGATTTCTTTTGGCCAGAATCCGGATTCGGTAGAGGCGATCACACGCGAAATCAAAAGACATGCGAGACAGCCGGTCATTATGAAGCTCAGCCCAAATGTAACGGATATTACGGAACTGGCCCGCGCGGCTGAGGCAGGCGGCGCCGATGCCCTCTCAATGATCAATACCCTGACGGGGATGAAAATTGATGTGGACCGTCGAACCTTCGCTCTGGCCAATCGCACCGGCGGAGTCTCCGGTCCGGCGATTCATCCGATTGCGGTTCGCATGGTCTATCAGAGTGCACAGGCGGTAAAGATTCCCATTATTGGCATGGGAGGGGTCACTTGCGCAGAGGACGCTCTGGAATTGATCCTTGCCGGGGCGACTGCGGTCGCCGTCGGAACCGCGAATTTCCGCAATCCGCATGCCACGGTAGAAGTAATAGAAGGCATCGAAGATTATATGCGCAGGCAGAACGTAAAAGATATTTGCACTCTGGTTGGAGCTGTGAAGTGAAGGATTTTCTGAGACAGGCGACTTTTACCTGCCGTGATTTTCTGGCAGTCAGGAACTGTCGGAAAAGATCTTGTGCGGTCTGTTCCGAATAATTGGAAAAAAACGGGCAAGACTCTCTGATAAGAAGGGAGGATGCCCGTTATGCATTTATGGACGTTATGGAACGACAGATATGTCAGATATAAAAGGAAACTCATGGACTTCGGAAAGCGTAAAAAAATTCGTATACGCCTGAGTACAGTATTCCTCATTCTGCTCCTGTCCGTCTTTCTCAATGCGGCGGCGGACGCCGCGCATCGCTCTGTCCTGCAGCAGGGAATCGCGGAGGAAGTGGTGCGTTTTCATGTGCTTGCAAACAGTGACAGTACAGAAGATCAGAAGGTAAAATATCAGGTACGGGACGCAGTACTGGCATGGATGTCTGAAAACCTGGAAGGCTTTTTGGCGGAAGAAGAGGATGGACGAAGCAGAACCCTTGCATTTCTGTCTGAAAACCTTTCACTGGTGGAAGACGTTGCAAACGCAGTATTAGAAGAAGAAAATATGCCATATCGCGCAACCGCAGCAATTACGCAATGCTATTTTCCGGATCGCACCTATGGAGAGGTTACCTTTCCGGCGGGCTGGTATGAGGCACTGCGCATCCGGCTTGGAGAAGCCAGGGGACAGAACTGGTGGTGCCTGCTCTATCCCAGCCTTTGTTTTTCTGACTGCCTCCATGCTGTAGCAGAAGAGAACGCTCTGACCAGCCTGGAGGAAGTGCTGACTGTGGAAGAATATGAAAGTCTTCTGAAATCTCCCGGTAAGTGGAAAATTGGCTTTCGGTGGTTTTCCATTATGCCTTTTTGAATCCGGCTCTCTTTCGCAGGGTTGGATCCAGAATTTTTTTTCGAATCCGCAGGCTCTTTGGCGTGACCTCCAGCAACTCGTCTGTGTCGATGAACTCCAGTGCCTGCTCAAGGCTCAGGATTTTGGGTGGCGTCAGCTTCAGCGCTTCGTCTGATCCGGAAGCGCGTGTGTTGGTCAGATGTTTGGTTTTGCAGACATTCAGCTCAATATCCTCTGGTTTTGCACTCTGACCGATCACCATGCCGGAATAAACCTTTTCCCCTGGTCCGATGAACAGGGTTCCTCGATCCTGTGCATTGAACAGGCCGTAAGCGACCGATTCGCCGGATTCGAACGCGATCAGAGAACCGAGGTTGCGGTAGGTCAGATCTCCTTTATAGGGGCCATAGCCATCGAAAATCGTGTTCATGACTCCGTTGCCCTTCGTGTCGGTCAGAAATTCTCCACGGTATCCGATCAGTCCGCGGGAAGGAATGGAGAACTCCAGACGGGAATAGCCGCCCTGGCCAAGGCTCATCCCCTGCAGCTCCCCTTTGCGGAGACTGAGCTTCTGAATGACGGTGCCGGAAAATTCTTCCGGAACATCGACATAACAGAGCTCCATCGGTTCCAGCTTTTTGCCTCGTTCATCGGTTTTATAGATCACCTCTGCCTTGCTGACCGCGAATTCAAAGCCTTCACGGCGCATGGTTTCGATCAGGATAGACAGATGCAGCTCGCCGCGCCCGGAGACCTTAAAGGTATCGGTATCTTCCGTATCCTCGACGCGGAGACTGACGTCCGTGTTCAGCTCGCGGTACAGGCGCTCCCGGATGTGCCGGGATGTGACATATTTTCCTTTCTGACCGGCGAGAGGGCTGTCGTTGACAATGAAATTCATGGAGATCGTCGGCTCGGAAATCTTCTGGAACGGGATAGGCTCCGGAGCCTCCGGTGCACAGATCGTATCGCCAATATGCAGGTCAGAAATGCCGGAAATTGCGACGATCGAACCGATGGTGGCGGATGGGACGTCTACTTTATTCAAGGCGTCAAACTCATAGAGCTTGCTGATCTTTACCTTTTGCTTTTTATCCGGGTCATGATGGTTGACAAGGACGACCTCCTGATTGACAGAAATTGTGCCACGATCTACTTTTCCGACGCCGATGCGGCCGACATATTCATTGTAATCAATCGTGCTGATCAGAACCTGCGTCGGCCCATTTTCATCGCCCTCGGGAGCGGGGATGTAGTTGACGATGGTTTCAAACAGGGGCTCCATGTTCGTTCCGGGGATATCGGGATCCATGCTTGCGTAGCCACCTTTCGCGGAAGCATAGACAAACGGGCAGTCCAGCTGCTCGTCGGAAGCGTCCAGCTCCAGAAAAAGCTCCAGTACCTCGTCGACGACTTCAGCAGGGCGTGCTTCCGGGCGGTCAATGTTATTGCTACCGCCGAGGACCGGAAGCGCCAGCTCCAGCGCTTTACGCAGCACAAACTTTGTCTGCGGCATAGGACCCTCAAAGGCATCAACCACAAGAATGACGCCATTTACCATTTTCAGGACACGCTCGACTTCTCCGCCAAAATCGGCGTGGCCAGGAGTGTCGATGATATTAATTTTTGTATTTTTATAAGTGACTGCCGTGTTTTTCGAAAGGATGGTGATGCCGCGCTCGCGCTCCAGATCATTGGAATCCATGATGCGCTCGACAACCTCCTGGTTCTGGCGGAACACGCCGCTTTGCTTGAGCAGTTCGTCTACAAGAGTTGTTTTGCCGTGGTCTACGTGTGCGATAATAGCAATATTTCTTACGTCTTCTCTTACCATAATTCTCTCTCCTGATACTTGTATTTCCGACTTGCGCTGGTTCTGTGCTCCGGGCAGTTTGCCGCGGGATATGAACCAGAACGCCCAAGCAAGTTTAGCACAAATCCGTGAGAATACAAGGGTGAATAAAAAAATTTTACAAATTTTTGCATAACGGTTCTAAATGAAAAAACGTTTGAATAAATATAGACTATATACAGGAAGAGATTCCTCTATACAAAGGAAGGGAGATTTAAAAGCTATGACAGATAAGATCATTGAAAACAATCAGGTTTCCATCATGGGAAAAATTATCTCCGATTTTTCATTCAGCCACGAGGTCTTCGGAGAAGGGTTTTACATGGTGGATATTTCCGTGCAGAGGCTGAGCGACTCATCTGATGTCATCCCTGTGATGATATCAGAACGCCTGATTGACGTCACAAAGGATTACCGTGATTCTTACATACAGATTTTCGGCCAGTTTCGCTCATATAACCGGCATGAAGAGAAAAGAAACAGGCTGGTGCTTTCCGTATTTGCGCGGGAAGTCAGTTTTGCGGAAGATGACAGTGATAAAGTAAAAAGTAATCAGATTTACCTGGATGGCTATATCTGTAAGACTCCGGTCTACCGGAGAACCCCGCTTGGGCGGGAAATCGCGGATATGCTGCTGGCGGTAAACCGCCCATATGGAAAATCTGATTACATTCCCTGCATCTGCTGGGGGAGAAATGCCCGCTTTGCTTCCGGATTTGAAGTAGGTGGTCATGTGCAGGTGTGGGGGCGCATACAGAGTAGGGAGTATGTGAAAAAACTGAATGAGGAGTCGGCGGAGAAACGAACCGCCTATGAGGTTTCCGTGAGCAAAATGGAATACCTCACGTAAGAAATGAAGGGAAAACCATCACAGTAATTTGCACCAAATCACGGGAAATCACTGCCTGATTTTTGGCATTTCCCGTGATTGCTTTTTAAAGGGGGATGTAGTAAAATCGGATGCCGTTATATGTCATACCAGTAACAGCCAGGATACGATAAATGGGGTCGGGTGTGACGGACAGTGTTTGTTACAGGGGGATTCTGGCAGGTTCAGACGAGGAGGAAATGTATGAACGGACGAAAGATACACATTTTTTGCGGAAATGGTACAGGAAAGACTTCAGCAGCGCTTGGGAAAGGATTTCGCGAGGCGTGTACGGGTAAGAATGTGATTGTGATTCAGTTTCTGAAAGAAAAGAATAATGCAACAGCAGCGGAGTATTTTAAAAGGCTGGAACCACAGATGAGGCTGTTTCGTTTTGAACGGTTTCCGGAGGATTATGAGAGTCTGAACGAGCAGGAGAGGGAGGATGAATGCCGGAATATAAAAAACGGTCTGAATTTTGCGCGGAAGGTTCTTATCACGGAGGAATGCGATGTCCTGATTCTTGATGAGATTCTTGGGCTGACGGATCGCGGGATTGTTTCGATGGATGAATTGCGTAAGCTGATTGATGTGGTAGGAGAAAATATGGAATTGTATCTCACAGGGACCAGCCGCTGCGAAGAACTCTGGCCCTGTGTCGATGAGGTAACAGAGTTTACAACCGCATATATTCGGTGAAAAAAAGGAACGGAATGGACATGCCTGATGATGGATATGTGAAACAGGCACAAAAAAGAAATGTGACGGAAGAACCCCGGAAAATAATCCCGGGGTTCTTTTCTGCACATAGAAGAATTTCAAACGGTATGTCCTTTCGCGACATAAACCGGAAAGCTGTCGGTGCCTTTCATTTCTTTTCCGGCGCCGAATTTTACATTTTTATCAGTAATCACATAATCAATGTCTGCGCCTGCGCCTACGACGGTATCCTGCATCAGTACGCAGTTCTTTACTTTCGCGCCTTTTTCGATCCGAACACCGCGGAACAGTACGCTGTTTTCGACTTCGCCCTCAATGACGCAGCCATCTGCGCACATTACATTTGACACCTTAGCGCCGCTGATGTAGCGGGTTGGGTTATCGTCACGAATCTTGGTGTAAATCGGGGTGCCTTCAAACAGCGCGTTCAGGTTGTAATCATCAAGGAGCTTAAGGTTTTCATCGAAATAGCTCTTCATGCCGGTAATGCGCGCCGCATAGCCATCGAACTTGTAAGCGTGTACATTTCTCCAGGAGAGCTGATTCATCAGTACATCACGGTTGAAATGCTCCAGACCGCGTACGAAAGCGGTGTTGATCATATTGATCAGCAGTTCACGCTCCAGTACATAGATGTTCATGGAGTAGTTCTGTACACCAGTGACACGCGGATTCACATAGATGTGATTGATCCGCCCCTTGTCGATTGTAAAGGTGTAATGGAAGCCTCTGCTGTTATCCTGTGTGCGCATCAGATATTCTGGGAGCTCTTCTTCGCGGTAAGCGATCGATACGTCCGCGCCGCTTTCGATATGCTCGTCGATCATTTTTGTGAAATCAAAATTCACGGCCATGCTCGAGCCTGCCATGATAACAAAGCGCTCTTTCTGCTCACGAAGGAACGGAAGGATATTCGCCAGGGTGCCAATTCGGCCGCTGTAAACCTTGTTGGACTTCTCTGCGTAGGGCGGGAAAATATGCAGGCCGCCATTTTTGCGGACCAGATCCCACTCACGGCCAGTGCCGAGGTGATCCATCAGCGAATGGTAATTCGTATTTACCGGAACGCAGATATTATCGATGTCACAGTTCACCATGCTTGAAAGAATAAAGTCAATCATGCGGTAACGGCTTGCAAAAGGGATGGAGGCCATGTTCCGGATGCTGACCAGCTCAGGAACCAGCGCGTCATAATGATTTGGGAATATAATTCCAAGTGCGCTCTTGTTTGAATTTACCATTGTTCTTCACCACCTTCTACATTTTTATAAATCATTGTCTTTGGACCAATGTGGGCTCCGGCTCCAACCGTAAGCCCCGCGCCGACGGTAGCCACGCCGTCTTCCTCTTCTGTCGGCATGGCGCCGATGACCGCGTTCTCACCGATGGTAACATTTTCCGCGAGGATGCAGTGCTTTACGACTGCACCGGCCTTGATTACAGAACCACCCATGATAACTGCGTCTTCTACAATCGCGCCATCTTCCACCTGAACACCCGCGAACAGAACGGAGTGCTTTACACTGCCTTTGATCCGGCAGCCGTCGGTGATCATCGAGTTTTCGACCTGGGCTCCTGCGCTGATTTTGTGGCCGGTCATGCCGCTGTTCCGGCTGTAGATCTTCCAATTTTCATCAAAGAGGTCAATGCCGCTGTGTTCCGGATCGAGGACTTCCATGTTTGCCTCCCAGAGAGAGGAGATCGTCCCGACATCTTTCCAGTAACCGCTGAAATGATAGGCGTACATCCTGCGGCCGTCACGGAGCAGATTTGGTATGATGTTGTTGCCAAAATCATTCTCCGAATTCGGGTCAGCTTCGTCTTTGGTCAGATATTTCTTCAGAATATCCCAGTTAAAAATATAGATTCCCATGGAAGCAAGGTTTGACTTTGGCTGCTTCGGCTTTTCCTGGAATTCCGTGATTTTGTCGTTCTCATCCGCTACCATCAGGCCGAAGCGAGAGACCTCTTCCCACGGAACTTCCATGACTGCGACGCTGAACTCTGCGTTCTTTTCTTTATGGAAGCGCAGAAAATCGCTGTAGTCCTGCTTGCAGATCTGGTCGCCGGAGAGGATAATCACATATTCCGGGTCATAGCGCTCGATGAACGAGAGATTCTGGTAAATTGCGTTGGCTGTACCCTTGTACCAGTCAGAACCGGATGCCTGCTGATAGGGCGGGAGTACGTGAACGCCTCCGTGAAGACGGTCAAGATCCCAGGGCTGTCCATTGCCTATGTACTCGTTGAGTACCAGTGGCTGATACTGAGTTAAAATACCGACTGTGTCGATGCCGGAGTTGACGCAGTTCGAAAGCGGAAAATCAATGATACGATACTTTCCGCCAAAAGGAACTGCCGGTTTTGCAAGCTTCTGGGTCAGGGCATACAGCCTGGAACCCTGGCCGCCGGCAAGAAGCATTGCGATCATTTCCTGAGCCATAATAAATATCCTCCTAGATTTTTTGCGCATGGCCAGATAAAAGACGTATTACGGTTTGTTCATCTGGCAAGTGCAACAGACAGGGAGATGGTATTCTCTGTCTGATTGGCTTATATATGAATTCTACCATAGATTTTGAAAAAAGGGAAATTATTTGTGCAGATTTTTTAAAAAAATTAAAAAAAGAATTTCCACACCGCCTGTGTACATAAAAACAACCCGGAGGCTTTTGCCTGCCGGATTGGGGATGTATTTATATTCATTGCTGGCCGGATTCGGCTTCCAGCAGTTCCTTTTTTTCCTGCAGGATGCCGTTCAGACTGTCAAGAATCGCCGGGTCACTGACCGATTCCAGAAGAACCGATACAAGTGCCGGTACGGAATTCTGAGAAAAATTCCTGGCAGTGGTAATCTGTCGGATCTCAAATTCCTCCTGAGTATCTATCGCGACGAAAGCACGTCCGAAATTTCTTCCGGTCCGAACCAATGTATCGGATCTAATCAGGTTTTTGTCAATCAGTGAATTAATCAGTAAGTGGATATAGCTTTTTTTCCAGGTTCGCTCAGGTGTCAGATTCACTATCTCCGTTGCGGTTAAAGGCCTGTCTGTATTCCAAAGCAAATCCATGATTTCTCTCTCAGATTTAGTTAGCGTTATTTGCTTCAAAACAGTTTTCCTCCCATTAACTCATTTACTTTACTTCAAGACAAATGATAGAATATTCGGACAAAAATGTCAACACAAAATATTGCATTGGCCGACTATTTAGTTACTATTCACAGCCGTTTTAAAAGCACGCCAAGAACCCAGAGCCTTTTCTC
>JAJBUL010000244.1 GCA_020860365.1 Clostridiales bacterium
AAATTTTCCGCTGATAGGCAGCGTTTTCATATGTACAGAAACCTATATGACTGTGATTAGAAAAATAGAAGAGACAGGGCCGGAAAGCGGTCACTTGGAAATTTTGCAGAACTTTGCGGACGCTATTAATAAGGGGATTCCGCTGCTGGCGCTTGGAGAAGAAGGTATCCTTGGTCTGAGCATTGCGAATGCGGCATATCTTTCCAGTGAAAAGGACTGCAGTGTATCAATACCATTTCCAGATGAAGAGTATGAGGCTTTGCTGAAAGAGCTGCAAATGAAAGAACATGTGTGGAAAAAAGAGAAAGAAAAGGAGGTTCCATCCGGGAAATACAGTGACAGATGGTCCGTGAGGTGGTAGGAGAAAGAAAAACAGACAGACAGCGGCTAGTTTTAGCCGCTGTTTTTTCAAGGTGAGCAAATATGTATGTAAAGCAATTGATTAAAAATGATTTACATTCTATCAGCGCGGTGATCACGGAGAAATACTGACTCTGATCGGGCTGAACGGAGGAAAACAGGGAATAAGCAGGAGTTCCTTGACAAAATCACGGTATACCGTTAAAATCATAGTAATAATTCAGAACAGCATCGAAATGAAAGAAAAGGACATAGGCGAGCTGGAATATAGGGTAGGATGTCAGCGGCGGATGGGAAAAAGATATGACGATTGCGGAAAGAATAAAGAGAAAAAGGATTTCAAAGCGTGAATTATCCAGAAGAAGCGGTATTCCATATTCTACGTTGCAGGATATCTGCACGGGAAAGACGAGTTTGAAAAAGTGTTCTGGGGAAACGCTGTATGCCCTTGCGAAAGAACTGGGTATTTCGATGGAGTCGCTTTTGGCGCCCCTGTGTGAGGAACGGATTTCTTTTGGACTGTTTAAAAGCAATGTCTGTCATGAAGTCAAAAGAAAAGGTGAGATATCCTATATGATTGAGCTTCTGGAGAGCAACCGGATCCGTACTTATTTTGACCGGGGATGGAACCTGGAAGCCCTTTATCTGCTGGGAATGCTGGATTATCTTTGCAGAAAAAACGAGATTGCAGAATGTACAGATTATGATGATTTGCGGGAGTATCGCTTCCGGGATCCGGTTTATCCATCCGGTATTCTGATACGTGCTGCTGCGGCACAGGATGATTCGATCAAAACAGATTCCCTGAAAGCGGCGATACCGGAGTTTTTACGCTTCAATATTGTGGAGAATGAGGTGGAAAATGTCGTCTGAGAATAACGATTCAGAAAGAACGAAACTCACAAAGGACAATCTTGATGACCTTTTGCGGGATCTGGCTAAGACTTATAAAAAACTGACACATGGGAATGCACATGCGGAGCTTATTATGGTAGGCGGAGCTTCCGTACTGGCTAATTTCTCTTTTCGGGAATCAACGATGGATATTGACGCGGTTATTCTGGCTGACTCTGCTATGAAAGAGGCTGCAAATCTTGTAAGTGATCGCTATGGACTACCCAAGGACTGGTTGAATTCAGATTTTCGGAAAACAGCCTCTTTTTCTCAAAAGCTTCGTGAAGTTTCAAAGCATTATCGTACCTGTGCGAACGTTGTGGAATATCGTACGATTACAGACGAATACCTGATTGCCATGAAATTGGCATCTGCGCGTGACTATAAATATGATTTTTCTGACATAGCCGGAATTCTTTTTGAGTGCAAGGAAAAAGGGAAAGCTCTTACGATGAAAGATATCAGCGAGGCCGTCATTACCCTGTATGGCGGGTGGGATACGATCCCTGAAACCTCCCGTTCCTTTTTGAAAAATGCTTTCGATGTTTCTGACTTAGGGAAGCTTTATGAAGACACATGTAATCAGGAAAGAGAGAATAAGGATTTGCTTCATACATTCACCGGAAAATATCCAAACGTGGTTCGTGAAAGCAATATAAAAGATATACTGAAGAGCTTACGTGAGAAAAATGCAGGTTTGAAATAAAGCAGAGGGATGACAGAATCAGATATGAAACGCTACACATTTTCTTTCCTTATATTAATTGTGCTGACCGGCGTTCTCTTTGTCTGGAATGTGAATTCCGGCAGTGTAGATTTGTCGGTGGCGGAAATCTGTCGGATTATATTTCTGCGGACGGGCGACAGCACGGCCTACAATATCATCTGGCAGATTCGGCTTCCACGGATTCTTGCAGTGATGATTTTAGGCGGGGCGCTTTCTGTGTCCGGCTTTCTTTTGCAGACCTTTTTTGGGAATCCGATTGCGGGACCGTTTGTGCTCGGTATCTCTTCCGGCTCCAAGCTGATCGTTGCGCTGGTGATGGTCTGGTATCTTTCCATGTCAAAATCGATGTCGTCGGGCGAGATGATTGCCGCCGCCTTTGTCGGCGCCATGATTTCCATGGGCTTTGTGCTGCTGGTCTCCCATAAGGTGAAGCGGATGTCGATGCTGGTCATCTGCGGTGTGATGATTGGCTATATCTGTTCGGCTATTACGGATTTCGTGGTGACGTTCGCGGATGATTCGAACATCGTCAATCTGCACAACTGGTCGCAGGGAAGTTTTTCCGGTATGACATGGAACAATGTGGCGGTGATGGCAGTAGTGGTGGGTGTGACGATGGTGATTACCTTTTTCCTGTCGAAGCCGATCAGTGCTTATCAGCTCGGCGAGGTGTACGCGCAGAACCTTGGCGTGAACATCCGCGCGTTTCGTGTGGCGCTGATTCTGCTCTCCAGCGTACTCTCCGCCTGTGTGACCGCTTTTGCGGGACCGATTTCTTTTGTGGGGATTGCGGTGCCGCATCTGGTGAAAAGCCTGCTGAAGACGGCGAAGCCTCTCCTGGTGATTCCGGCCTGCTTTCTGGGCGGCGCGGTGTTCTGCATGTTCTGTGATCTGATTGCGCGGACGGTCTTTTCCCCGACGGAGCTTTCCATCAGCACGGTGACCGCGCTGTTTGGCGCACCGGTGGTGATTTATATCATGGTAAAAAGGAAAGCGGGGTAATCGGAATGGCGGAAGCAAATGCAGGCAATACACGTAAGTATGAAGCTGAGGCTTCGGGAGCAGTGAAACACACAGAATCAGGGAATTCGCCGAAACAATTTTACTTCCGCGCGGAAAAGCTCACGGTCGGCTACGACGGCAAGCCTCTGATCCGTGAGATTGAGATGCACGTTGGCCGCGGAGAAATTCTGACTCTGATCGGACCGAACGGCGGCGGAAAATCGACGATTTTAAAGAGCATCACGCGGCAGCTGAAGACGATCGCAGGCACGGTGTATCTGGAAAATGAGGTTTTGCACCGGCTTTCCGGGAAGGAGCTTTCGCAGAAGATGGCGGTTGTGCTCACGGAGCGGATGCATTCGGAACTGATGACCTGTGAGGATATCGTGGCGACCGGGCGTTATCCCTATACGGGAACGCTGGGGATTCTGACCGATGAGGATCGGGCAAAAGTGCGTGAGGCGATGGAAATGGTGCACGCGCTCGACCTGTGCGACCGGGATTTTAAGGCGATCAGCGATGGGCAGCGGCAGAGGATTATGCTTGCGCGCGCGATTTGCCAGGAGCCGGAGATCATTATTCTCGATGAGCCGACCTCGTATCTGGATATCCGGCATAAGCTGGAGCTTCTTTCCATATTAAAGCGGCTTGTGGCGCAGAATCAGGTCGCGGTGATTATGTCTCTGCACGAGCTGGATCTGGCGCAGAAGGTATCGGACCAGGTGATCTGCGTTCACGGGGAATACATTGACCGCGCGGGTACGCCGGAGGAAGTCTTTACCCCAGAGTATATCCGTCAGCTTTATAGTATAACGACCGGCAGCTACAATCCCCGTTTTGGCAGCATTGAGCTGGCGGGGGCGGCAGGTGAGCCAGAGGTCTTTGTAATTGGCGGGGGCGGCAGTGCGATTCCGACCTATCGCCGGCTGCAGCGGGAAGGGATTCCCTTTGCCACGGGTGTCCTGCATGAAAATGACGTGGATTACGAGGTGGCAAAATACCTCGCGTTTGCGGTGGTTACAGAGCGGATGTTTGAGCCGGTCAGCGGGGAAAAGGTGCAGGAAGCGATGAAAATTCTGCGCGGCTGCAGGCGCGTGATCAATTGTGTTTCTGCGTTTGGGACAATGAACGTGCAGAATGAGGAGCTGGCCGCGGAAGCGAAGCGGCTGGGGATTCTGATTGAAGAAAAGGGATATGCTTAAGGAGGAGACGAAGAATATGGAACCAATTCATTTTTCTCAGATGCCGTATGAACGGCCGGATCTGGAGGAATTGAAAAAAGCGCTCACTGCGCTGACACAGCAGTTGAAGGATGCGCCGGACTACGCGTCTGCGCGGGCGGTGTTTTTACAGAAAGAAGAGATGGAGAAACACAGTTCGACGCTGTCGACTCTGGCGAGTATCCGTCATTCGATTGACACGCGCGACGACTATTATGATCAGGAAGTGAAGTTCTGGAACGCGGCATACCCGGAGCTTCAGGAATACCAGCAGGCGTGGACCATGGCGCTGCTTGAGAGTCCGTTCCGGACGGAATTTGCGGCAGAATATGGGGATCTGATGTTTCTCAACGCCGAAATGGAGCTGAAGACTTTTTCGTCGGAGATCATTCCGCAGCTCCAGCGTGAGAATGACCTGACGCAGGCGTACGAGAAGCTGCTGGCGTCCGCGCAGGTTCCGTTTGAGGGGAAGACTTATACACTCTCTCAGATGACGCCGTTTAAGAACGACCCGGACGATGCGCGCCGCGAGAGTGCGTGGAAGGCGGAAGGGCAGTGGTATAAGGATAATCAGGAGCAGCTGGACGGGCTTTTTGACGAGCTGGTGCATCTGCGGGATGAGATGGGCAAAAAGCTCGGATATGAAAATTATCTGCAGCTTGGCTATTACCGGATGGGGCGTAACTGCTATACGAAAGAGGATGTAGAAAAGTTCCGTCTGGCGGTGCAGAAGTATCTGGTGCCGGTGGCGGACGGCATTTACCGGGAGCAGGCGAAACGCCTGGGGAAGGAATATCCGATGAGTTTTGCGGATAATCAGCTGGAATTCCGTTCCGGGAATCCGCGCCCCTGTGGGACGCCGGAGGAGATTCTGGCGCAGGGCAGGAAGTTTTACAATGAGCTTTCCCCGGAAACCGGCGCGTTCTTTGAGATGATGCTGGAGCATGGCCTGCTGGATGTGCTAAGTACGGAAGGCAAGGAGGGCGGCGGCTACTGTACAAGCATTCCGGACTATGGCGTGCCGTTTATCTTTGCCAATTTTAACGGGACGCAGGGCGATGTCGAGGTGGTGACGCACGAGGCGGGGCACGCCTTTGCCTATTATCAGAACCGCGACCGCATTCCGATGTCTGCATGCTGGCCGACCTCAGAAGCCTGCGAGGTGCATTCGATGTCGATGGAATTCCTCGCCTGGCCGTGGGCAGAGGGCTTTTTTGAGCCGGCCCCGCGCGAAGCGCATCAAAATGGGCCGCGCGAGCTGCCGCCGAGTGAAACGAGGGGGCGTTTCCAGAAGTCGGATGAGCAGAAATTTTTGTACAGCCATCTTTCCGGTGCGCTGAAATTTATCCCTTACGGAACAATGGTCGACCATTTTCAGCATATCGTCTATGAAAAGCCGGAGATGACCCCGGCGCAGCGCCACGAAGCATGGAAGGAGCTGCTTGGTATCTATATGCCGTGGATGCGGCTGGACGGCGAGATTCCGTTTTATTCCGAGGGCGAGGGCTGGCAGCGGCAGCACCACATTTATTCCTATCCGCTCTATTACATCGATTATTGCCTGGCGCAGACGGTGTCGCTGGAATTCTGGGCGATGATGCAGAAGGAACTGCGGGAACGCGCCGAAGCGGGGGAGAAGCAGACTGCGATCCCGAAAACATGGGCGCGCTACATGGCTTACACGGAGCAGGGCGGGAGCCGTACCTTTACAGATTTGCTGAAAAACGCAGAACTGGAGAGCCCATTTGACGAGGCCTGCCTGCGGGGCGTGTGCGAGGAAGCAAAGCAGTGGCTGGAAAATTTTGACCTTTGTGGAATCGAGTGAAAAATACGAGGTGACCTAATTATGGAAACTTTTGTTTTTGACACCTGTTTTCGAAATGAGAGAACTTCTCATGTGGAGATGGATAGAGAACATTTATCAGTAAAATATGAGCGATATACAGATAAAATATCATATGTGCCATACTTGTTTGATGATCCGACCTTTGAACAGATGTTTGAATTTCTGGAGAGCTGTTGTATGCCGCGCGGTCGGACTTGCCTTCCGGAGTATCTGAAATGCATGAACCTTACGGAATACAATCCTTATGAGATTGTGCGCATTACACATGGTGTGATGTGGGAGGACTTTCTCTGGCTGCGCTTTCCCGGAGAAACCATTACCTGGGACGAGGTGAAGGTTCGGAAATGATGAATTATGACAAGATCGTAAACAGTGAAAAAGTCTGCCCTTTCTTTGTTTTTTTGGTTGACTTTAGCAAAGTAACGCGATAACATAATGAAAGTATGTTTCATTCGACAATTATTTCAGGAGGCGAAAAGATGGCAGTTACGATTTCAAGAAGGGACTTTTTGAAGGGAACAGCGGCGACGGCCGCGACTCTGGCGGTTTCCACGGCGTTTGGCGGTCTGTATACGCAGAAGGCGGTTCTGGCAGAGGAGGATTTTGATTTTTCCGCATACACGGAGACCTCGACGGAGCTTTATTATGAGGTACTCGGCGAATTCTATGATTCATATCAGGTAGCTCTGGCAGCGGAGACGGTGCCGGAACGGTACGCACTGATGGCGATTGCGGAGGCGAAGCTGATGGATTCAGCGGTTACGCTCCCGAACACGACGGACGGCGTCTATTACCGGATTACTAAGATTGTGCCGGGGTCAGGCTCCAGCGTGATGTGGGGCAGCGATTCTTACCGGATGCACAATTATCTGCTGACGACAGAAGCGCTGAAAGCAGCAGATTATACAGAGCTGCGGACGATGTGGAATGAGCTGCGCGGCACCGGTACCTTTATGGATTCCGCGCTGGCATACCTGGAGGAGAACGGCTACGAGACAAAAGATGACTACAGCCTGAATTACAACGCAGACGCGGTGACCTGGGATGTTTTGTCTTCTTCTTTGACGGTTGACTGTGAGAAGGTGGTACTGACCTATGACGGCCTTCTGGAATATGACAATGAGAATCAGCTGCAGCCGGCGCTGGCGGAGAGCTACGAGGGGGCCGACGACGGACTGACCTATACCTTCCACATCCGCGAGGGTGTTTCCTGGGTGGATGTCCAGGGCAGAGAGGTTGCGGCTGTAGTGGCGGATGACTTTGTGGCTGGCCTGCAGCACATGATGGACGCGCAGGGCGGTCTGGAATACCTGATTGAGGGCATCATTAAGAACGCCAGCGAGTACATTTATGGCGAGATTACCGATTTCTCAGAGGTCGGTGTGGAAGCGACGGATGATACAACGCTTGTCTTTACACTGGAGAACCCGTGCTCTTACTTCCTGACCATGCTTGGCTACAGCGTGTTTGCGCCGATGAGCCGCACCTATTATGAGTCCATGGGCGGCAAGTTCGGCATGGATTATGATCCGTCCGCGGCGGATTATACATACGGCAAGGGTCCGGATTCCATCGCGTACTGCGGTCCGTATCTGGTATCCAGCCTGACAGAGCAGAACTCGATTGTTTTCTCTGCAAATCCGACCTACTGGAACGCAGAAAATGTCCGCCTGCAGACCATTACCTGGAAATACAACGATGGCAGCGACCCGACGAAATATTATACCGATTTCACCTCCGGCACGATTGATTATGTCAGCCTGAGCGACTCGATTGTACAGCTTGCGGTGGACGACGGTATTTTTGATGAATATTCTGTAGTCTCCGGCACAGGTTCCATGACCTATTACAACAATTATAACCTGAACCGCATCGCGCTCGCGAATTTCAATGACGGCACGACCGCTGCTTCCTCGAAGACCGAGGAGGATGTGGAGCGCTGCAACCAGGCGATGCGCAATGTTCACTTCAGAAGAGCGCTTTCCTTCGCGACAGACAGAGGCTCCATGAATGCACAGTCCGTAGGCGAGGAGCTGAAGCTTGTCTCTGTCCGCAACTCACTGACGCCGGGTAGATTTGTTACCCTGGATGAGGACGTGACCGTGGACATTAACGGCGAGGCGACCACCTTCGCGGCAGGTACCTATTATGGCGCAGTGATGCAGGCGCAGGTAGACGCAGACGGCGTTCCAATGACCGTATACAGTGCAGAGGCAGACGACGGCACAGGCAGCAGCGACGGTTTCGACGGCTGGTTTAACGAGGAGAACGCGGCGGCGGAGTTTGAGACAGCGGTTGCGGAGCTTGCCGAGGCTGGTGTAGAGGTCAGCGCAGAGAACCCGATCTACGTAGATCTGGTTTATGTATCACAGGTTGAGGCGCTGGTGAACCGCGCGAACGTCATGAAGCAGTCGATGGAATCCATCCTCGGCGGAGCCGTGATCCTGAATCTTGTGGATGCGGGCGACTATGACGGCTGGTATTACGCGACCTACTATCCGAGCTATGGCTACGAGATGAACTGCGACATCAACGATGGCACCGGCTGGGGTCCGGACTATGGTGATCCGTCGACCTTCCTCGATACCGCGCTTCCGGATTACGTAGGATATACAACGAAGTGCTACGGGCTGTTTTGACATAACTATTTAACGGTGTAAAGAAAGCTTCTGGTACAGGAATGTGTATCAGGAGCTTTCTTTTCTTTTAGAAAGCTTTTTTCATAGCCTTTTTTCTTCTACAATCACGCATTAATACTTGAAAAACAGGGATTTTCGGCATATAATATTATATAAAAACAGGGATTTTCGGCAAATCGGCTCCTTAAAAAACAGAGATTTTCGGCAAAAAATTTCTGGAAGTATGAAAAGAAGGTGTTTTTCATGATATTTAAAAGAAAATTGTACGATAAGATGCTTGATTGGAAAAACGGATTTGATGGAAAGACGGCTCTTCTGATAAAAGGTGCACGGCGGGTAGGAAAATCGACTCTGGTGGAGGAATTTGCCAAAAGGGAATACGAAAGCTATATTCTGATTGATTTTTCCGTTGCATCGCAGGAGGTAAATGATCTGTTCCACGATTTGTCTGATTTGAACTTTCTGTTTTTGCGCCTGCAGATGATTTACCAGGTGAACCTGAAGGTGCGGAAATCAGTGATTATTTTTGATGAGGTACAGATGCAGCCCCTGGCCAGACAGGCAATCAAGCATCTGGTGAAGGACGGAAGATATGATTATATTGAAACAGGCTCTTTGCTTTCCATCAAAAAAAATATTAAAAATATAGTAATTCCGAGTGAAGAGACCAGGCTGACCCTTTATCCGCTGGATTATGAGGAATTCCGATGGGCTTTAGGAGATCAGACAACGATTCCGCTGCTGCGCGAAGCTTATGAAAAGATGAAATCTCTTGGTGACGCCATGAACAGGCGCCTGATGCGGGACTTTCGCCTTTATATGCTGGTGGGAGGGATGCCACAGGCGGTAGATACTTATCTTTCAACCAACAATATGAGTATGGTCGACCAGATGAAGAGAAACATTCTGGAGCTGTATGAGGATGATTTCAGAAAAATAGACCCGTCAGGACGTGCGGGGATGCTGTTTGATGCGATACCTGCTGAGCTGCACAAAAATGCTTCACGCTATCAGGTGTCCAGTGTGATTGCTGGTGAAAAAGAAGAACGGGTTCGGGAAATCATGGCGGATATGCAGGATTCCCTGACGGTGAATATTGCGTATCACGCAGATAATCCAAATGCAGGGATGGCTCTTCATAAAGATCCGCGGCGGTATAAGCTTTTTCTGGCTGACACAGGATTATTTGTGACTCTGGCGTTTAAGGACAGCGATTATACGGAAAATGAAATTTATGAGAAGCTTCTGAATGATCACCTGAGAGCGGATTTGGGGTATCTTTATGAAAATGTTGTTGTTCAGATGCTGAAGACAGCAGGAAATGAGCTGTATTATTATACATTTCCCAAGGAGAAATCCCGGCAGAACTATGAGGTGGATTTTCTGATTTCCAGAAAAGGAAAAATCTGCCCGTTGGAGGTGAAGTCATCTGGCTATCAGACGCACGCTTCTCTGGATGCCTTTCAGGTGAAATTTTCATCCAGAATCCGAAACCGCTATTTGATTTATTCAAAGGACATCCGGAAGGATCAGGATACTATTTACCTGCCTTTCTATATGACGCCATTCCTGTAGAAATCAAAAATAACGTCCTGAACTTCAGGAGGGCGTGGTATACTTGTAGAAGAAACAATCATTTCGGGAGAGAAAAGCGGTGGTTTGAATTGAAAAAATATTTTTTAAAAGGAAAAACATTTTATACACTTTTCGTTATGTTTGCTTCGCTGATTCTGGCGCTGGTCTGCAGTGCTTACATGATCTGTTACTTTGCATTGAAAAACGCAAGCAGTCAGCTGGAGGCCAGTCTGGAGACGATTCTCACACTGCAGGTACAGAGTATCGGGGAAAGCTATTCCTCGGATGAGTATTCGGCTCTGGAGGCGGAGCTTTCTGAAAACGCGATCCTGACAGAACTTGCCTCGCGCGACCGGGTCGACCAGGATGAGGATATGGAACAGGCGGAGGATTTGCTCCGGAACTATAAGGAATCCATTTCTTATGCGGATCTGATCTGCTATTTTTATTTTGAAAACAGCGGCTATCTGATGTGTACCATGATTTCCGGGGCGGATGCTTCGGATCTGGCGCCGGACTACGTGACAGAGCGCCTTGCCAGTTTTGAGGATATGGAAATTGGCGCTTCCGAAAAATATCTGGGCGTAGATGGAGACGACGTCTATTATGACGTCAGTCTGGTCAGGTTTACATCCAGCCTGGGGCTGATTCGTGTGAACCTGGGCAGTCCTTCTTATGAGCTGCCGGAATTGTTCCTGTCAAACATGGAGGGCGTGGAAATGTATACCTATGATCGGTATGGAAATGTTCACGCGCTGGAAGAAAGCCAGGAATTAGCCGGGCTGTACAGCTACGATTCCCTGGGGGAGGAGGATTCAGATACCTTCACGTTTTCCAATGGAGGACATTCTTATATAGGCTCTTATTATACATATGCCTCCCGGCCAATCCGATTGGCTGTTTTCTGCCGGGATACGGCGGCGGAGAACCGGGCGTTGTCTTTGCGGATTGTCTTAGCGGCGGTATTTTGCCTGGCTTTTGTCTGTATTTTGCTTGCCCTTTTTTATGCCAGACGGGCGTACCGGCCGGTGGAAGAGCTGGTATCCAGATTGCCGGAGGAGCCGGACAAAGCGGACAGTGAGGGAAAAAAGGTATTCAGGGATGACTTTGCGATTATCAACCGTGTGTTTGATCAGTGGGCAGAGCAGCTGCAGGAAAAAGACCGGATGCTGCAGAACTGCTCTGAGCTGGTGCCGGACAGTACACAGCTTCGCGATCTTTCTGCCGCGATAGAAGCTCATTCAAAGGAAGAGGTTTTCGAACAATACGACATTCTAATCCGTCAGATGACGGAATTGTGTGGAAATACCCCAGGCAGGGAAGAGCTGGTATTTTGCCTGCTGGTGGATACGATTGCGCTTACCATTCTGGATATTTCTTTACCCGGAGATGTTGACCGCGAGAGCGTGCGCGGATATGCGCAGAGGATTCGCCAGAGCCAGGACGCGGATGAATTGCGGGTGGCACTGCTTTTTGTTTTGGAAGCAATGGCAAGTGAAACGGAAGACGGGGAAGAAAATGAAAGAAAGCAGTTTGAACAGATTCGGCAGTATGTGCAGGATCATTTCAGAGATCCGAATCTTAGTGCAGGAATGGTTGCGGAGAGGTTTCAGATCAGTCCTTCCGGGCTGTCCAGGAAATTCAAAAAATATTATCAGATCGGTTTTTTGGAGTATCTTCACCGTCTGCGGGTGACAGAGGCGGTGCGTCTGCTGCGGGAAACAGACGAGACGATCACGGAAATCGCAGAACAATGCGGCTACACGAATGTTTATACCATGAACCGCGCGTTCAAAACCTATGCCAATATAACGCCGGGAAAGATTCGGGAGGCGGAACGCGCCCGATCATAGGGAATACCGTTGAGAGTGCGTGTCTGGACCGATTAGATGTTTTTAGTGTAAACCGGACAGGGAGTTTTCTCCCTGTCCGGTTCCGATTACCCTATCATGATACGCGCAAAATGCGCCATACCGGAGCTGTGCATGTTTCAGACACCGGTTTTAACGGCTTGCCGTCAGGGCGAATGCATGGATCTCATCATCAAAATACAGGGATCTGCCAAGGCAGTTCAGCCAGCACTGGCCGCAGCTCTGGCAGTTTTCCGGGTAGGCGATCACCGATTTATTTGAGGCAGCGTCAAAACGGAACACATCCATGGGACAGATATTTACACAGTTCTGACAGCCGATGCAATTATTCAGATCATATCTTCTTACAGCCATCTCATCCAATCTCCTTTATTATAAATTTCTGTAAAAGCGACGTCAATGGCAAGTCTCGTGCCATGCTTGCAAGGCTAAGATATTGGACATTAGACGGGCTTTTATATTATATGTAGTGGTGCAGCCGTTTTACCAGGAGGAAGCCTCCGTCTCCGGCAGATCCATTGCCTCCGTTTCGCCCGGGAAGCGGAAATAAGCGCCGTACCTGTCTTCATAAGACATTGTCTGATCGCCTTTCCAGTCGTCTTTGATGTCCACTTTATTGATTTCCACAGAATCATCATCGCCCTTTTGGAGGGTGATGTAGCAGAGATAGTCGTCGTCGCGGTACGGATAATCTGTGCGGAAATGATAGCCGCGGCTTTCCTTACGCTCAAGAGATGCGCGGAGCTTCAGCTCGGCGACGAGTGCCTTGTGCTTCATCTCATGGCAGAGACGCAGGTCATGGCCGCTGGTTGCTCTCAGCTTGGGAATGATGTCTGTGCGGAACTGGACAATCTGATCCAGAGCGCTGCTCAGGGACGTTTCATTCTTGGCGATCGTAATCCAGTATGGTCCCATGATAGAGGTCAGAATATCGCGCGCCCAGTTCGGGTCATAGCCTTTTTCCACGCTTAACGGCGCAAGGATTTCTTCGCTCAGGCCGCTGATCTCCTCGTCTGGAATTTCAGCCAGGGATACTCCGCCAGCGTAAGCTGCCGCTGCCGCTCCGGCCATCTTTCCCTGCACACCGGCAAAGTTTGACGTCCAGCCGGACGGAGCACCCTTCGTGCCGCCGGTAGCCATGCAGCCGTTTGTGCCGTCTCCGGCTACCCAGAGGCCTTCGATGCTGGTTTTTCCTTCGGTGTCGTCAATGCCGCAGAAGATGCCGCCCGCAAAATGGGTAAACATACCGGGAGCCGCGCCGAAAACGTCGCCCTTGAACACCGCGCTGGAGTATTTACCGGTTCTGGGATCGCTTTCATCCTCAGAGGTGGAAGCGCCGCGGCCATTGCCTGTAACAAGCTCATATTTATCTACCGGCGTAATGCCGTAAGCACTGTCAAACACCGGTGTAATGACAGATTTGGCTGCTCCGGATGCTTTTGCGGCCGCATTTTCCTTGGTCGATCCGCCCGGAGCGCAAAGCCAGACATTCTCTACGTACTGCCAGCTGTTACAGGCCAGTACGTTGCCCGGCGCGTAAGAAGCGCTCATGTGGAAGTCTTCAAATTCCTGTCCGGTGACCGGAAGCCCGTGCATATAGCCTATATATTCTCCGTCAAAGGTGTCTTCGCCCGTCGGGAAGCCTGCCGGTTTGTAGCTGCCGGAGCCAGTGCAGAGAATGACGGCTTTTGCGCGGAAGGTAATCAACGTGCCGCTTGGAACGTGCATGCCGATGGCACCTGCGATCCGTCCGTCTTCTTCGATGATATCCATAATCATCGTATGTTCGACGTAATCAATTTCCTGATTATTCAGAGCTTTTGTGAATGCCAGACGGCGGTCGTACTGAATGTTATCCAGATGGTAGTCTACCAGCCGGTCGTTCTGAACAGTTCCGTCTACCCAGTATCCGGCGTCTTCACCCTTGGTGTACTGGGTCAGAATCCCAAGCTCTACACACTTTTCATAGACCGATTTTGATTCCTCTTCCCAGACCTGTACCCAATCGATATTTGCCAGAAATTCGTTGGAATACATCATTGCGTACTCAAATTCTTCTTTGCTGTCTCCATAGCCCTCGTCAAAGAAATTGTGAGAGCTGGCCCAGGCACTGAGTCCGGAGTAACCGGGGCGCCCTTTGTCTACCAACAGCACATTGCTGCCAGCCTCTTTCGCGGACATGGCGGCAAAAAGCCCGGCAAATCCACCGCCTACGACCAGTACGTCGCATTCGTAGTCTGTTACGTCCGGCGCTTCTGCTTCCGGGATATCCAGTTCTGTAACCACACGCTCCGTGGATTCGGAGGAAGCAGCCTCGGTCTGCGCTTCCGTCTCTTCTTCTGCGAAAGCGGTTGTTCCAAGAATTCCTGCCGCTGCCAGGCCGGCTGAACCGGCGGTTACGCTTTTCAGGAAATCTCTCCTGCTAATGTCTTTACTCATAGCGTCCTTTACCTTCCTTTCTTTTCTTAACATTACAACCATCAGGCTCTCTGTCTTTTCGGCTATCGGTTTGCGGCGAAAGAATTCTCCCGGAAACAGCGAAAATGCCTGTAAGAAGAAGCCTGCGTTTTCATGTACTTTTGATTATAAATGCTGACAAAAAAGGAAAAAAGCGGCAGTATTTTCAGAAATGGCAAAAAATGCGGAATGGGAAACAAATACGGGCGTTCCGGATACGTGCAAAAACTGCATGAACTGAAAAAAATGAAAATCCTGTTTTCAGCGATCTGCGAAGGGTGAATTGGCATTTTTTTACTATTCCCTCAACCGGGCGTTGACAAAATTCGGATATTATGTATAATGAACCTATGCGAAAGAAGAAAACAGAGGTTGATTTCGGAAAGAGCATTGTACAGGGACGTACAACGTGCTTTTTTGTTATTATGGACTTTTTGACTGCATAATGGCATTGCTTTAACACGGTAAATCACCACAATTCTTTCCTACATTTATAATAGGAGGTAAAAATCATCATGATTGGAAAAATTTCCAGACGGGATTTCCTGAAGGGCTCCGCGGCGACGGCGGCTTCCCTGGCACTTTCCATGACGTTTGCGGGCGGCTTTTCACAGAGCGTGGTACAGGCGTCGGAGGACATTGACTTTGATGAGTATTATACGACTTCTACCGAGATCTACAATGAGGTGCTCGGCGAATTCTATGACGCGTATATGGTATCAAAGGATGCGGAGACGGTATCCGAGCGTTATGCACTGATGGCAGTTGCAGAGGCGAAGATTATGGAGGCAGCTGTGTTCCTGCCGACGAACTCAAACGGCGGTTCATACCGTCTGACCAGAGTCGTTCCGTATTCCGCTACGACGACCTTGTGGGGCAATGATTCAGATCGGTATTTTACCATGCTTGTTACTACGGAGATGATCTCGCTTGAGGATTACAACGCACTGAAGACTCTGTGGAATGAGACCAGAGGCACCGGCACTTATGAGAGTGAGGCGCGTGCATACCTGGAAGAGCACGGATATGAAGTAAAGGATGAGTATAATCTCACATATAACACAGATCCGGTGACCTGGGATGCTCTGGCGACTTCCCTTTCCGCGGACTCTGAGGCGATTGTCAATACCTACGACGGCCTGATGCTTTATGATATCGAGAATGAGCTTCAGCCGGCGCTGGCGGAGAGCTATGAGGTTTCTGAGGACGGTCTGACCTATACCTTCCACATTCGTGAGGGCGTGTCATGGGTGGATTCCCAGGGCAGAGAGGTTGCAGGCGTGGTTGCGGATGATTTCGTAGCCGGTATGCAGCACATGATGGACGCACAGGGGGGCTTGAATACCTGATCGAGGGCATTATCGTGAACGCTTCCGAGTATATCTCCGGTGAAGTGACCGATTTTGCTGAGGTCGGCGTAGAGGCAGTGGATGATTATACACTTGTCTATACACTGGAAGCTCCGTGTTCTTATTTCCTGACGATGCTTGGCTACAATGTATTTGCGCCGATGAGCCGTACGTACTATGAGTCTCAGGGCGGCAAGTTTGGTATGGAATATGATTCCTCCGCAGCGGATTACAATTACGGCAAGAGCGCAGATACCATCGCTTACTGTGGCCCGTATCTTGTGACCGGACATACCGAGCAGAACTCCATCGTCTTCTCCGCGAACCCGACCTACTGGAACGCAGATGCGGTGAACATTCAGACCCTGACCTGGAAGTATGATGACGGCAGCGACCCGACGAAGCTTTACAATGACTTCCTCAATGGCACAGTTGATGCTGTCGGCCTGACCTCTTCAATTCTGGAGCTGGCGAAGTCAGACGGTTATTTTGATGATTATGCTTCCGTTTCCGGTACGGATGCGACGACCTTCTTCAATATGTACAACCTGAACCGTGTTGCTCTCGTGAACTTTAACGACGGCACGACGGCTCCGTCACCGAAGACCGAGGAGGAGCTGGAGCGCTCCAACGTGGCGATGAAGAATGTACACTTCCGCCGTGCGCTTTCCTATGCGACCGACCGTGCTTCCATGATGGCGCAGGTACGCGGCGATGAGCTGAAGTACACGAATATGCGTAACTCCTACACGCCGTGGAACTTTGTCTCCCTCGAAGAGGATGTGACCATTGATATCAATGGCGAGGCGACGACCTTTGCGGCAGGCACCTATTATGGTGTGATCATGCAGGCGCAGCTTGACGCGGATGGAATTCCGATGAATGTTTATGACGCGACAGCAGACGACGGCAATGGCAGCGGCGACGGCTATGACGGCATCTACAATGTAGACAACGCAGTGGCTGAGATGGCGACGGCTGTGGAAGAGCTGGCGGCAGAAGGCGTGGACATCAGCGCTGAGAACCCGATCTACCTTGATCTGGTATATCCGAGCCAGGTAGAAGCGTACACGAACCGTGCGAACGCGTTCAAGCAGTCGATTGAGGGCGCCCTTGACGGACAGATCATCATCAACATGGTCGACGGCAGCGATTACTCAGGCTGGTATTACGCGAACTATTACAACACCTATGGCTATGAGCAGAACAGCGATATCAACGATACGACAGGCTGGGGTCCGGACTATGGCGATCCGTCCACCTATCTTGATACACTCCTTCCGGATTACGCGGGCTACATGACCAAGGGCTTTGGTATTTTCTAAAATTGTTCAAAACAGCGAGTTTGGGCCGCAGGGGGCCGGGGGTCTCCCCCGTTTTCCTGCGGCCGTTTCATGAGTAAGGCGTAGCTGGTTTGCGGTTACAGCCGGTACCAGAGCTTTTGCCCGGAAGATTCCCTTAAGGAGGGCAGAACCCGGAGGAACCAAAAAGATAGGAGAGGCACAGTGGGAAAATATTTAGTCAAACGAATTATCACAGGCCTGTTGTCGGTCGTTGTCGTGGTTGCCTGTGTCATGATCATGGTTTATTCTCTCCTGAACCGTGATCTGGTCTTTGCGGCGGATACGACATACACGCACCAGAGCAACAACCAGAAGACCGTTTATAAGTACTCTAAGTGGGAAGAGTACGGTTATCTGGATTATGTGACCTATTCCGATTATCTGTCCATGCTCGTCGATGAGGGAGAGATCGATGAGGATACCCGGAGCTCAGCGGTGAGCTTTGGCCGGACTGCGGACGCGGATTCGGAGCTGGTATCTGAATATGTGCAGAAGTTTACGGAGTATTATGAATCGAGAGGATATACGGTGACGCGGCTGGATGCGGTCATGATGAACGCGAAGAAGGTTGCGACCGGCGGACAGCAGCAGCTTTATGCTTACAAGGATGTTCCGCTGATTACCAGATTGATCAAATACTTCAGCGGAATGATTACCGTCGACAATATCCACAATGTAGAGGAAGACATCGGAGAGCGGGGACTGACGTTCACCCTTTATGACCCGGTTTACGGCGGAGACAAGCTATCACCGGCGATTATGGGGAATGGTACGACGCACAAGTATCTGCTTTATATGACGTCGAGCTTTCCGTTTATTCACCAGAACCTGGTATCGATCAACCTGGGTACGTCTTATACGGTAAATTCCGGTGTGGATGTGTTTACGACAATGACACGGAGTCAGGGTTCGTATGTCTCAAGTACGATTACCTACCCAAGCGGGCTGACCGAGGAAAGCGCCGATGATCTGCACTCCGCAACCTATCTGGCGGGGTCTCTGGGAACGAGTCAGGTTTACGCGACCCGCTATACGGATGATTACACGAGTGTGCAGACGGTAAAGAAGGGTGCTTCTAAGATTGGGTATTCCTTCATGATCGGTATTCTGGCAGTGGCGCTGTCCTATCTGCTTGGCGTACCGCTCGGTATTCTGATGGCGCTCAAAAAGGATACGATTGTGGATCAGATCGGTACGGTTTACGTGATCTTTATCATTGCGGTGCCGTCCCTGGCGTATATTTTTCTTTTCAAGGCCATTGGCGGAAAAATCGGACTGCCCACGACCTTTGATGTGGAGAAGCTGAAGTGGACGATGTTTGTGCTGCCGGTGATTTCACTTGCGCTGCCGTCGATCGCGAGTCTGATGAAATGGCTGCGCCGTTATATGATCGACCAGATGAATGCGGATTACGTGAAATTCGCACGTGCCGGCGGCCTGACGGAGACAGAAATTTTCAGCCGGCATATTTTTAAAAACGCAGTGATCCCGATTGTACAGGGTATTCCGGGCAGTGTCCTGGGCGCGCTGGTCGGCGCGATCATTACGGAACGTGTTTACGTCGTTCCTGGCGCCGGCGGTTTGCTGACGGATGCGATTAACAAATACGACAATGGCGTAATCGTGGGTGTGACCCTGTTTTACGCGCTGCTGTCGGTGGTTTCCATCATTCTCGGCGACGTGCTGATGTCCGTTGTGGATCCGAGAATTTCATTTACATCGAAAGACAGGTAGGGGCTTATGAGCAGAGTAGATTATGAAAAATACGGTATGACCAAAGAGGAACTGTTCGCCCCTGTTGAGCACAATGATCTTGAGTCTGAGAAGATCACCGCTCCGCGATATTCCTACTGGAACTCCGTATTTCGCGTGTTTTTCCGAAAAAAGATTAATTTTGTTATTCTTGGTCTTCTGGCCGTGATTTTGCTGTTTACGTATGTGTATCCGGCGCTGGTGGATTATGACCGGTTCGGCAACCTGCTGGATTCTACGACAAAGCACTTAGGTCCGCTGCAGGCAATGAAACAGCTGGGATATAACATTCACTGGATCCTGGGTTCGGGCAGCTCCGGACAGTCCACCTTTGACGCAGTCTGGTACGGCGCGCGCATTTCCGTGTCGCTGGCTTTCGTCTGTGCGGCGATCAACCTGACGATCGGTACGATTGTCGGCGCGCTCTGGGGGTTTTCCAGGAAAATGGACGCCATTATGATTCCGATTTACAATATTATCGGTAACGTACCTATGATCCTGCTGGTGTCTGTGCTCGTCATGCTTTTGTCGGCGAACTTCTGGACTCTGGTTTTGTCCCTGACGATCACGGAGTGGCTGTTTGTCGCTTATTTTATCCGAACGCAGGTTATCATCATCCGTGACCGCGAGTATAACCTGGCCTCGAAATGCCTGGGGTCGAGTTCGGTTCGCATCGCGATGAAGAACATTCTGCCGTTTATGACGTCCATCATTGTGACGATGACGGCGACAGAGATTCCGTCCTATATTTCCTACGAAGTGTTCCTCGCCTATATCGGTATGGGTCTTTCGGAGATGTCGCTGGGCCGCCTGATTTACGCGGCGGAGAGCGCGATGGTGACGCCGGGATGGGAGTTTGAGTTCTGGTCTCCGGTAGCAGTCGTGGCGATCATTACGGTCGTTCTGTATGTTGTGGGACAGAACCTGGGCGACGCGACTGACCCGAGAACGCATATGTAAGGGAGGCCGGTTATGGAAGAACAGAAGGTATTATTATCGGTAAAGGATCTGTGGGTGAAGTTCCGTGTGCGTGGCCGTGTTCTGACGGCGATCCGCGGCATCTCCCTGGATATTTATGAGGGTGAGTCGATTGCCATCGTGGGTGAGTCCGGTTCCGGAAAATCGGTTTTTACAAAGACCTTTTCCGGCATGAATGACGCAAATGGGTTTATTGATCAGGGAACCATCATTTTTAATGATGAAGACCTGGCGGACACGACTGCGCCGCTGAATGACCGGGCGAAGCGGCTGATTGAAAAGGCAAGACAGCAGCTCGATCAGCATGCGAAGCTGGAGCTGGGCGCGTCGGTATACCGGAAGCTGCAGGAGCTGGAATCAGAAAAGCACCGCAGAGAATCGGTCAGCGAGGAGGAGCAGGCCAGGGAGAAAAAAGAGCTGGCTGATCTCAACGCGAAGCGGACGGATCTGTATAACCTGAAGCAGACGCTTGACCCGCACAAGGAAAAAGATAAGATTCATGAAATGGCCGCGCAGATTTCCACGCTGGACAGGCAGATCAAAGAAGTACAGAAAAAGGACGAGGCGCTCTTAAAGGAGCAGCAGAAAAAAGCTTCACAGGATACCTCGTTTGTGAAGGAATATGAGCAGAAAAAGTCAGCCCTACAGGCAGAGTATGACAAGCTGATCCAGGGTTCGATCTCGGAGAAGACGAAAAAGCGCAATGAAATTCTCGCAAAGGAAATCTATCTGTCGATCGGCCGCTATGACGCAAGGCAGCGCAGAAAGCTGGCGAAGGATCTGGTCGAGGCGCTGAAAAAGGCGATGCAGCTTGGCGTGGATCTGAATGATGAGAATGAGCGCAACAAGGTTTTTGATACGGTTGCCTTCCGTGTGCGGTATCTCGATGAGACGGCGGATACGATTCACGGCACCTGTGTGCTGAACCTGGCGAATGTGAAATACGCGAAGGACTGGAGCCGCATCCGCGGCAAGAAGATCGCGACGGTGTTCCAGGATCCGATGACTTCTTTGAACCCGATTCTGACGATCGGAAAGCAGATTACTTCTATTATTATTAAGCATCAGGGCTGCTCAGAGGGCGAAGCCAGAAAGCGTGCGCTGGTGCTGATGCACAAGGTCGGCATTCCGAACGCGGAAGCGCGCTTTGACGATTACCCATTCCAGTATTCGGGCGGTATGCGTCAGAGAATCGTCATCGCGATTGCGCTTTCCTGCCAGCCGAAGATTCTGATCTGCGACGAACCGACCACGGCTCTCGATGTGACGATTCAGGCGCAGATTTTACAGCTGTTAAAAGATCTGCAGAAGGAGCTGGGCTTTACGATTGTCTTTATTACGCATGACCTTGGCGTCGTGGCGAACATCGCAGACCGCGTGGCTGTGCTGTATGCCGGACAGATTGTCGAGCTTGGCAAGGTGGAGGAGGTCTTCTACGACCCGCGCCACCCGTACACCTGGGCGCTTCTTTCCTCGCTGCCGCAGCTGGCGCAGCGGAATACGAAGCTGTACTCCATCACAGGTACGCCGCCCTCGCTCTACAACCAGATCGTAGGCGACGCGTTTGCTCCCAGAAACCCGTATTGCATGAAGATCGACACTCTGGAGGAGCCGCCGATGTTCCCGGTCACAGAGACGCATTTTGCGAAGACGTGGCTGCTGGATGAGGACGCTCCGGAAGTGGAAGGCCCGGAGGCGATCCGGGATCTCCACCAGAAGCTGCTTGATGCGTATCACCTGGCGTGAATTTGCGGAGAGCCGTGCCATGCAAATCGCCCTTTGGGCGAGGCACGGCCTGCGTCCTCGACTCGCGTTGCGACTCGAGGACATATGGAGAAGGGAGTAAGCTGTGGCGAAACAGAATCAGGAATTAGGATCCAGTGCGTCCCATCTGCCGGAGCATGGTCCGATTGATGAGCAGGGCAGAGAAATTTTATTATCCGTTAAAAATGTGGATATTACGTTTGGAAAGGGCGAGGATGCGGTTCGCGCCGTGAAGAACGCTTCTTTTGATATTTATAAGGGTGAGACGTTCTCCCTGGTGGGCGAGTCTGGTTCCGGCAAGACGACGATTGGGCGCGCGGTAATCCGCGTTAACCCGTGTGCGGCCGGTGAGATTCAGTATAAGGGCGTCCGCATTTCCGGGAAGATTCCACATTCCCTCGACCGGGAGGTTATCCGGAATATCCAGATGGTATTCCAGGATCCCGCTGCGTCGCTGAATGAGCGTGCGACGGTCGACTATATTGTATCCGAAGGTCTGTACAATTTCCACCTGTATGAAAATGAGGCGGATCGTGTTCAAAAGGTGGAAAACATGATCGAAGAAGTAGGTCTTTTGAAGGAGCATCTGACCCGCTATCCGCACGAATTTTCCGGCGGACAGCGCCAGAGAATCGGTCTGGCAAGAGCGATGGTCATGGAGCCGGAGCTGGTGGTAGCGGACGAGCCGATCTCCGCGCTTGACGTCTCCATCCGTGCGCAGGTGCTGAACCTGATGAAGAAATTCCAGGAGGAAAAGGACGTCACCTACCTCTTTATCGCGCATGATCTTTCCGTCGTGCGGTTCATCTCAGACCGCATCGGCGTCATTTACAAGGGCAACATCGTGGAGATCGCGGCAGCGGAAGAACTGTTCGATTTCCCGCTGCATCCCTACACCCACTCGCTGATCTCGGCGATTCCGATCCCGGATCCGCAGCTGGAGAAAAACAAGGTGCTGTATACCTACGACCCCTCGATCCATGACTACAGTACAGATCAGCCGGAGCTGGTCAACATTGGACATGACCACTATGTCTACGGAAACAAAAAAGAGATTGAGGAATACCGCAAGATCCGTGAGAAGGGAGAAATCCTGCAGCCGATCCGCATTCTGAAGGAAGGTGAGGAACGCCCGAAGGAAGAAAAAGACGGCACGCTGACCGCGGCGGACGATCAGTTCCTGAAGGCACCGGTACACGATACCGGCAGCGGGATCTATATGTTTCTGTCATTCTTCCTGCCGATCATCGGACTGATCGCGGGGCAGATATTTAAGAGCAAGCAGTATTATCGAAACTATCACGCCTGCAAAAAGGGCGCGATCGCCGGTCTGATCACGCTGGCGGTAATTATCGTCATCTTCCTGATTTTCCTGGGGCTGGCGGTCATATGATAATACAAGGGCGCTGGACATCCAGTGGATGTCCGTTTAGCCCTCGCCGGGTGGCATCCCGCACTTCGTGCGGGATATTCGCCGACCGGAGCGAAGCGAAAATGCGAAACACGGAGCAATCCGTAGTATTATCTTGATAACACAAGATAGCCGCAGGGAACCGTCAAAGGAGATTGGGCGGTTTACCTGCGGCTACACTTTTACAGGTGAGCCGCGCCGTGCAGAATTGTCTGCGGCAATGGCGCGGCCTGCGTCATAAGGAATCCACCGGCAGGCCGGTTTTCCTTATGGCATATCATGAATGAAGAATGGAGCAGATGATTCTATGAAACGCACCACAAGGGGACGAAGGTCGACGAACTCAGATTCCGGGAAAAATGTAGATATTAAGATAAAACACTGGAAGCTGCGGCTGGTTTTTGTGATTCTTTTTGCCGTTATCGGAATCAGTGCGCTGGCCAATGGCGTGGTTAGCCTCCTCAGCTCAGATGAGGGCTGGCAGGAAATTGAAGCGGATTCTTCGTCGACCGGGAACAACGGCAGCGAATTCTTTTTTGAAGTGTACCTGGGCGCGAGCGGTCTTTCCGTGTCTGCGGAGAAAAAGGCGTTGATCTCGCTCTACACATCTGCGCTGGAGACGGCTTATCAGAATTTTCACAACGAGGAAAGCTTCGACGGCGTTAATAATATTTGCTATATTAATGCGCACCCAAATGAGGAGATCACAGTGGACGACATTCTCTACGATGCGTTTGCCCTGATGGAGGAATCCGGCGGCCGACAACTTTACCTGGGGCCAATTTATACCGAATACAACAACCTGTTTTACTGCAATGATGACTGGGAGACCGCGGAATATGACCCGTATCAGAATGAGGAGGTGGCGGAGTATTTCGCGGAGATTTTATCCTACGCTTCTTCTGACGAACAGATTGAGCTGCGCCTGCTCGGCGATCATACCATAATGCTTTACGTTTCGGATGAATATCTTGCTTTTGCAGAGGAAACAGGTTTTCTCAGCTTTATCGATTTTTTCTGGATGAAAAACGCTTTCATCATTGACTACCTTGCCGATACGCTGATTGAAAATGGCTATACACTTGGCGCGATTTCCAGCTATGATGGTTTTGCGCGGAATCTCGACACCAGCGGCACCGAATGGACCTTCAATATTTACAACCACGTGGGGCAGACGGTTTACCAGGCGGCCTCTATGGAATATGAGGGCGCGCGCAGCATTGTTTTCCTGCGCGATTACATGATGAACAGCAGCTTCGATGTCCAGCATTATTATGAACTGGAGGATGGAGAATTTCGCACCGCTTATATCGATACGACAGACGGATACTGTAAATCCTCGATTGACAGCCTGGTTTCTTATTCGGAGGATCTGGGCTGCGCGGAAATTCTGCTGCGAATGATTCCTATCTATATCGCGGATGAATTTGATGCGGACGCACTGGAGGAATTGGGGGAGGATGGAATCTATTCGGTTTATTGTGAGGAGCAGGTGATTTACTGCAATGACCCGGATGCCAGCATTACGGATCTGTATGACGAGGATGATGTGACGTATGTACTTAACTGAGTGAATTGTGAGAAAAATTTGATATGTGAAGGGGGCGACATAATGGGGGAAACAGGAATGTCAGAGAAGGTTTTAGTGGATCAGACAATACGGGAATATGTCAATTTACAGAGGATAAAGAACGCGGATGACAAAGAGAAAGAGCTGGAATACCAGGAAAAGGTTTTGAAAGCCAGGTTATCATCGATGGGGATCCCGACAGAAAATCTGGAACCCTGAAGTAAATGTAAAAGAATGGAACAGTTAACTTTAAGGATTGCAGAGTGATTCTTACATATTACAGAGTGAGTGAGAGCCTGCCGTGTTATGCGGCAGGCTCTTTGATCGGAAAAGCTTATTGACGTTTCAAAATTATACAGGTTTTTATTGAGGTGAAGCGGAGTATAAAAGGAAATATTAAAATATTATATGATTAAATTAAAAATAATATAAAACAAAA
>JAJBUL010000056.1 GCA_020860365.1 Clostridiales bacterium
ATGAAGAACATGAAGTGGACGGCGGAGCAGGCTATGCAGGCACTCAATTTCTCTGTATCGGAACAGGAAAAATATGCGGCCATGCTGTAAGTTCGTTAAACAATTGCCTCACTACAGAAAACTTTTACTGAAACGGATCCGGATTCTGGTATCTTTTACTGGGATCCGGATTATTTTGATTCAAAACCCTTTCGACTTTCCAGAGAACGTAGTGTCAGACGATATACTGATATACCATGAATTGCTGAAAACGCTGGATTTAAGCCGTTTGTATTGCCTAACCCGGATAAGCCAGAGCCCAAATTTTGCCATTTTGCGCAAAAAATCGTTCTTAAGCGCCTGACACAGGCTAAATCACCTGAAACAGGTAAAATTTCAGATAATCCGTTTCCGGCACGTTCCAGAGGATCGGATGGTCGGGAGCCTGCTGCCTGGCCTCGATCTGGCGCAGCTGTACCCCGGCGTCAGCGGCGGCAGAGTGCAGCATTTTGATAAACAGTTCATCCGGCATGAAATGCGAGCAGGAGCAGGTGGCGAGATAACCGCCGCGCGGCAGAAGCTTCATGGCCCGCAGGTTGATTTCCTTGTAGCCCTTTTTCGCACTGTCCACGGTGCGTCGGCTTTTGGTGAAAGCAGGCGGATCGAGGATGATAAAATCATATTTTTCTTCGTGATTCTGCTCTAACTGCGGGAGCAGGTCAAATACGTTGGCGGCGCGGAACGTCATACGGTCGGCGAGCCCGTTGCGCTCGGCGTTATAGCGCGCCATGTCAATCGCGCTCTGGGAAATATCGACGGCGCAGACATGGGTCGCGCCGCCTTTGGCCGCATTCAGCGCAAAGGAACCGGTGTGCGTAAAGCAGTCCAGTACGCGTTTCCCTGCGGCGAGACGGGCCACAGCCTGGCGGTTGTATTTCTGGTCGAGAAAGAAGCCGGTTTTCTGGCCGTTTTCTACGTCTACCTGATAAAGAATGCCGTTTTCTGTGATTTCGGTAAAGCAGGAGGGGAAAAACGGATCCATTTGGTTCTGAGCAACGTCCAGCGGATACCAGCCTTTGTACTGCTTCAGCCCCTCCAGCTCGCGTATGGACACATCGTTTCTTTCATAGATGCCCCGGATTTCCTGGCCGTCTTCCGTCAGAATCTGATACAAAAGCGGGAAAAGAACCGGCTTTAGCAGATCCATCCCATAAGAGAGTGTCTGTGTGACCAGAATATCATGGAAACGATCGACCGTGAGCCCCGGGAATTGATCTGCTTCGCCAAAGATGATGCGGCAGCAGTCGATGTCTGCACCCATCACGGTCTTGCGGTATTCCCAGGCGTAGCGAATCCTCCGTGCCCAGAACGCGGCATCAAACTTATCATTCGCATTGCGTGAGAGCAGACGGACGCGGATTTTGGAATGTTCACTGTAAAAGCCGGTGCCCAGATATTTGCTGGGCTTTTGCAGTGATGACTCTTTTTTTGCGGAGTGAGTGCTGTCATAAGAAGCTTTATCTATATCTATTCTTTGATCGGATGATGCGGATACCACATCGACGAGGCATCCGTTTGACAGCGTTCCGATGACATCTCGGATTTCCGCGTCATAAATCCATGGATGCCCATTCAGAATAGAACGCTCTGCTTTCTTGCTGACTGTGAGAATAGGGTAAGCTCTTTGCTGCTTCATGTCGTTGCCTGCTTTCTGTAAATTATGTGTAAACCATTCAGCAACACATTAAAAATGAAAAATGTGTCTGCGCAAAGTAAGACGACGTATGTCGTTTACAATAAAAATAGATTGAATAAGGCTACTATATCACACACCAGCCTGTGTTGCAAGCTGGCACACGGCAGATTTCGTGGACTTCTACAGAATGCTATTTAAATAATGAGAGAATAACATATAACTTTAAAGAATTAAAAGTTATTTTAGAAACATATTGACAAAAGAAAAGCTATGTTGTAATATGCATTTGTAAAATTGATTGTGAAACAGCATGGAAAATCAGATATGGATGAGGAAGGAGGATTCGTATGAAAAAAGACATTACAATTCAGCCGGAAAAACAGAAAAAAGAAGAGAGTGTGCAGGAGAAAAAAGAAATGATAAAGGAGCCGCTATATGCCATGCGGGAAACTGTTTCAGAAAAGGATATGGTAAAAGAAGCGAGTCTAAAGTATGCTCTAAAACGTCAGGGAGAATATACGTTGGAGGACTATTACGCACTGCCAGACGATCAGCGGATCGAGCTGATTGATGGAGTGATTTACGATATGGCTGCTCCGAATATGGCTCATCAGACTGCAGCTACTGCAATAACAGTTCAGCTGAACAATTATATCAATTCGCGTGGAGGAAAATGCTTTGCTTATTCAGCACCCGTGGATGTGCAGCTGGACTGTGATGATCGGACGATGGTTCAGCCGGATGTGCTGGTTGTCTGCGAAAGAGATAAGATAATCAAACGCTGTGTTTATGGCGCTCCAGATATGGTGGTCGAGATTCTGTCGCCTTCGAGTGAGCGGAAGGATCTTACGATTAAACTGGCGAAATATATCGGTGCGGGCGTCCGGGAATACTGGGTGATTGATCTGAGGCTGGAGAAAGTGATTGTGTATGATATTGAGCACGAATGCCGCACTTCAATCTACGGGATGAGTAAGCATATCCCAGTTCAGATCTTTGGCGGGGACTGTCAGATCTCTTTTGATGGGATTATGGAGATGGTCCGGTCAATCTTAAATTCTCCGGAACCGGATGAGTAAAAGAGTTACTATTCACGGGGTGGAGAAGACGGACTGAGATTTTGAACTTTCGTGAG
>JAJBUL010000015.1 GCA_020860365.1 Clostridiales bacterium
AGAAAAGGCTCTGGGTTCTTGGCGTGCTTTTAAAACGGCTGTGAATAGTAACAAATTTTTTGAAATATTCGGAAAATTTGATTGACATTTTGCGATATTCTTTTTAATATACAAATATAGTATGTGCGACTGGTCAGATGCACAAGTATCTGTATTCATGCGGTGCGGCCCCGGAAACCGCGCTGCAGTAACTCGTGGAAGGAAGGGATAATTTTGGAAGAGAATTGTATTTTCTGTAAAATCGCAAGGGGAGATATTCCGTCAGCGACACTGTACGAGGATGAGGATTTGCGGGTCATTCTGGATCTTGGCCCTGCTTCGAAGGGGCATGCGCTGGTTATTCCGAAAAAACATGCGGCAAATCTGTTTGAACTGCCGGATGAAACGGCCCAAAAGGCAATTGTTGTGGCAAAGAGGGTTGCTGCAAAGCTGAAAGAAGGGCTTCACGCGGACGGGTTAAACCTGGTTCAGAACAATGGCGCAGCGGCGGGACAGACGGTGGATCATTTTCATATTCACCTGATTCCGAGATATGAAGGTGACACAGTCAATGTCGGGTGGACGCCGGGAGAACTCAATGACGCAGATAAAGAGGAGATTCTGGAATTATTCCGGTAGTTTTTTACTAAAGATAAAGGAATGATTATGAAAAAGAATGTTCGGTTTGAAGGGTGTTATGAAGAATTTGGAGATTTTATTTTTCGGGTTGCTATGAAAAATATTTCGGATTACCATGCTGCACAGGATATTGAACAGCATGTTTTCTGTGAGTTTTATGCTAACCTTGATAAGGTTTATCTGGGAGCGGAGAAAGCATGGCTGTTGCGCAGTGCCAGGAACGCAATCATTGATTTCTGGAGGAAGAAAAACAAGTGTGGTGTCGCTTACGTAGATTTCGCGGTTGCGGAGGAAGGGAATCTTCTGGTGGATGAGTGTCTGATGCATCTGGAAGATCAGATCGCGGCACGGGAACTGACCCAGCGGATCTTTGAGGCAGTGAAAGCGGAAAATGTGCAGTGGTATGAGGCGCTGGTACTCTACTGCGTGGAGGATTTGTCATACAGGGAGGCTGCGGAAATTCTGGGCGTTACGGAAACGGTATTGCGTGCACGTGTGTGCAGGGCGAGAGCGTTTATTCGGTCAAACTTCTGGAACGAATATAAAGATGAATGAAGCACAGGTTTTAGGTTGAGAATCCTCGCCTCTTTGGATGACCGGTTCGGAGAGGCGGGGATTCTGACGATTTAGAACAGCAGGCTGCAGGGTTATGTTTCGCTTCGGTTCTGTACAATTACACAAATCTTAATAAAAAGTTCAGAATTGCAGAATCACACCGGCTGTGAAAAAACGTTGTATTAGTGAGACGAATCCATGACAGTTGCCTCAATCAGTGCAGTGATTTTTTCAATCGCGTCACTGGCAGCACTGTGTTCCATCGCAGCGATATAGGCCTGACGATTTCGATAGAGCTCTTCGATTCTGGTCAGCAGAAGCTCCGGAGTGATTTCTTCTTCCATCAATACCGCGCTGAAGCCCTGTTTTTCAAAGGAGCGCGCATTCAGAATCTGGTCGCCGCGGCTGGACGATGCCGGGAGCGGAATCAGCAGACTGGGTTTGCGAAGCTCCAGAAGCTCACAGATCGCATTTGCCCCGGCTCGGGAAACAACCACGTCAGCGAGCGCAAAGAGATCTGGAAGCTCTTTTTCGATGTATTCATATTGGACGTAGCCGGTGGTATTGCGCAAGCTTTCATCCAGATTGCCTTTTCCGCAGAGGTGAATGACCTGAAAGGTCTCTAACAGCCTGGGCAGAATCCCGCGGATCGCCTGGTTGACAGCCACAGATCCCTGGCTGCCGCCGATGATGAGCAGCACCGGTTTGTCTGCGGAGAATCCGCAGAACTTCATACCGGCAAGGCGATTGCCGTCGTGAAGCTCCTGGCGAATCGGGGAGCCGGTAACTACGGCCTTGCCCTCCGGGAGATTTTTGAGTGTTTCCGGGAAATTACAGCAGACCTTGGTGGCAGCTGGGAGAGCAAGCTTGTTTGCCAGTCCCGGAGTCATGTCTGATTCATGGATGATGACCGGAATGGAAAGACTTTTGGCAGCCTGTACCACCGGAACCGCGACAAAGCCGCCCTTTGAAAAAATGATATCCGGACGGAGTTCTTTCAGAATCTTTCTGGCTTCAAAATAGCCTTTGACGACACGGAAGGGATCTGAAAAATTTTTAAGGTCGAAATATCGGCGCAGCTTTCCGGATGAAATGCCATAGTAGGGGATACCGATCTCTTCGATCAGCCTTTTTTCAATTCCGTCGTAGGAACCGATATAATGAATATCATACCCAAACTTCTTCAGGTGTGGGATCAATGCAATGTTAGGGGTCACATGACCGGCGGTTCCTCCGCCGGTAAGAACGATTCGTTTCATAAAATCCTCCATTTCAAAAGACCTTTTGTAACGATTCAGAACAGTTTTTATATCTGCCGGTAAGGCTGGTTGAAAACTGCAGGGTAGCGAACGGTTACGATCTATTTTCTATACAGTTTACCCGCTATCATGAAAAAGTCAAGAAGGGAGTTCAATGCGTATGCGTACAGAAGATGAAAAAACAGATGGAATCAAAAATACAGGTGAAACTCCGAAGACAGATAGACATCAGAAAACAGATAAAAAGCAAACGAAGAGCAAAGTAACGCCATTTCGGTATCCATACAGGGAATCCGATGATCCGGTGATTGATGCATTTATCCTTCAGGGACTGCAGGAGGAGGCGGAGGAGGCTGAGACTCGGGTTAACTCAGACCCGGAGCTGTCGCAGATCAATCCGCCAGATGACCAGTATGATAAAATTGTTGCGCGCCTGAAGGCAATGGGCGTCTGGGAGGAGGACGAAGAGGAGGAACAGCAGACAGAAGAAGCGCATAAGAAAGAGGTAGAAGAGGCGAGGAAAGAAATCGCGGCTGCAAACCGGAAAAAAGAGATGGGTGACGGGGAGAATTGGTTGGAGAGCGAGAGTGGGCTCGCAGATGGTGTGGAAAGGATGGAAAATGAAGACGAGCTGGCGGATGGCACAGAAAAGACAGAGAACGAGGATGAAGTTGCGGCAGGCGTGAGGATGGTGAAGGACGAGAGTGAGTTTGCAGCAGACGAGGAAATGATGGAGAGCGAGAATGGGTTCGCAGGTGGCGTGAGAAGATGTGGAATAGAGGCATCCGAAAGGAGTTGTCACGAAGATGCGGCTTCGAAAGAAGGAACCTCTGACGCGGCAGTATCTGGAGAGGAAGAGATTTACCGGATGCTCTCAGAAAGAGACCGGGAAGCGATCGCACTCGGACGCCGGGCGCAGGCGAGGAGAGAAAAACGCTCCCGCTGTATGCGGATGATCGTGAAACGCGGTGGTATCGTGGCCGCAGCGTTTGTGTTGCTGATTGGCGTGAGTATGAATGTCAGCGCGAGCAGGCAGTGGATTGTGCAGATGTGGGGAGCGGTGACGGAAGTGTTTGTGTCGCGGACGGTGACAGAAAATGTAGAAGAAACCAGAGCGATCGAGAGCACGGTTGCGGAATCGTTGGCAGCGATGGAAGAAATTGAAAAGATAACAGGGATACCGGGGCTTAATTTTGTGTATTGGCCAGAGGGGATGGAATATCTTGATTATGAAGTTTTAGATGAGGATTTTGAAGCACATGTATTTTATTTATATGAGGAACATATTGCTGAATTATACATGAAAAATATAGATTTTGAAGAAACAAATTATTATGTATCAGACGGAAATTCGGAATTAATTGAAACTTTTGATATACAGGTTGGAATTGAAGTGGAGATATGGCGTACGGATTTGAATGAAAATTTAGAAAAATATCGGGCTGAATTTGCTTATGAAGATTACCGATACATTTTTGTTGGGTATTTTTCATTTGACGAATTTAGGGAAACAGTAAAAAATATAAATTTTCTTTCAGATTCCTTGTAACAAAAATAGAAAATATCAGTTTTTATAGTTGTAAGCGGGCGGAAAGTAGGGAGGAAATGAAGCTAATGAGGAAGATAAGAAGGCTTAGTATAATCTTGGTTATGGCTAGCATGATTCTCGGGTCGATGCATGTATCAGCGGCAGATGAGCTGCTGGGTACCGTGGTGGATGGTTCGCTATTGACAGAGGAAACAGAAGTATCAACAATGGTTTATCCAAAAGCTAGATGGAGTTATCTGTCAAATGGCACTGGTTCGATGACTGTTACGGGAACTCGGACGATTCGATTATCTGGCTCCACTACAGCGAGTCAAAGTGTGGATGTTATTTATGTGAATATGTATTTGCAGCGCCTCGTTAATGGAACTTGGTGTACCTATTATGTCGGAACAAAAATAACAAAATATGATGCGTATTTTGTATCAAGCACAGAGACGGGGATCAGTGTCGAAGGCGGTTACTATTATCGTGCTATAGGTTCTCATGTTGTCAGTGAGAATGGTAAGATCGAGTCGGCTTCCAGCTATACGAATGGTATCTGGGTAGACTGAAGCACAGACGGACGATTGTGAGGTCAAGAGCGAGAGCAAGGGTAAAAACTTTAAGTGCGAACTAATCACCAACAATCGCAGATACTTGCCAATAGCCAAAGATAACTACAGAATCTACTAAACAGCTGCAACCAACCCCAAATAACCGCAACGCAAAAACGGTTGTTATGAAAGCCCTGTCATGACATGTGAAGCGTATCACGGGTGATGGCAGGTCATAAGGCTATTACAAATGATAAACCAAAGCGATGATATGCTTTGAAAAAAATCACTTAAAAAAGGGCATTTTGCCTGATTCTTCCGCTTACAAAAGAGAGAAATTGTTATGACTGGTGGTGGGGACTGCGGTTGGCAAACTGAAGATACTGCAAGGAACTGCGTGATTGACAAACGAAAGAACCTGTGGGAACCGTGCGATTGACAAAAGTTTGGTTCTTGCAGGAGCTATGCGATTGGCAATGCAAATGTAGCTGATTGATTAATACGAGATACCTGGGACTGCCGCACATACTATACTGTGGCGCTCTATCCGGGGAGACGACACAAATCGTGGTTTCGGGTATGAAGTAGTAATTACGTAATGATTCAGAACAGGTAACCATGTAAGCTGTTTTCTTTTGCGCCAGGGACAGAGGCGCAGAACTGGATATGCGGCGAATGCCTGTTTCATGTCTCATGCCGACAAAGGCAAAGCACAGCGTAGACAGAAGGAGTTGCCAGTGTTTCGACATGTATTTTGTATTTTCAGAGAACGTGATTTCCGCGGCGGGGAAGTGTCCTGCCGCGGACAGTCAAATATCCGTGCAGGCAATGTTATAAGGTGTCGGAAGCGTCGACGGAGCTCCGCTTCGCTTCGGTCGGCACTTAACGAGTGCCACTGGCACTCAGTGCCCTTATGACTCCAGCGACCTGGATCGTTGTCTCGCGGGAATAAAGAAAGAATGAATGATACCAGGCAATGATAGCAAGCCCATAGATCGGAAGAATGAGGAACCGGATTAGGGCTTTTTTTGTAGCCATTTTTGTCAAATGGTGTTAGAATAGGCGAAGCATGTTTTTTTGTATTTTGTATTTGTGCTTTGGCTGTGAGGGGTAATGGGTAAAAGGAAATATAAAATCTGGCTGTGCGCACTGGTTTTGTTTTGTATCACGCTGCTGACAGGCTGCGAGGTGGTGTCGCGGGTAAAGTATGAGCTGACCGGAAGTGAAGAGACATGGGAGTCGACGGCGGTTGAGGAAGGGTATGCTTCTTCGGTGGAGGAATATTATTATGACCATCTGCCGGAGGAATTGCATGAGGCTTACCGGGAGATTTATGTCCATCTGATGCGGTATGAGGATTCGGGGGATTTTTTGTCTTCTGTTTCCGTGGAGGATTTTTGGCAGACGTATTATGCGGTGCTGGCGGATCATCCGGAGATTTTCTGGACGGATACGAGTGCACAGGTGGAGGAGTCGGCTCTCTTGGGGACGGTGGTGTCCTACCATTTTGATGTGACGGTGGCGGTGGAGGACCGCGACGCGATGCGGGAGGAGCTGGAGGCAGCTGCGGACGCCTGCATTGCGCAGATTCCGGCGGACGCGACGGACTACGAGAAGATCAAGTTTGTATATGAATATATTATTGAGACGACGGAGTATGACGCGTACAGCGCGGATTCTCAGAATATTCAGAGTGTGCTGCTTTATCACTCCTCAGTATGTGCCGGATATTCGCGGGCATTTCAGTATATCCTGCATCGGATGGGACTGTTTTGTTCTTATGTGACTGGGACGATTGTGGATGGGGGCGACCATGGATGGAATCTGGTGCGCATCACGGAGCAGGAGCAGTCGAAGGAAACGCTGGCGGGTGTGCCTGCCATGGCGGCGGAAGAGGCGTATTATTACGTGGATGTCACCTGGGGGGATCCGGTGTTTGCGGGTAATATGGACACGTACGATACGGAAAGCACAATTAATTACAATTATCTGTGCTGCACGGAGTACGATCTGTTCAAGACACATGTGCCGGATGATTCGATTGAGCTGCCCGCATGTACCTCGGATGCCTACGATTATTATAAATTAAATGGGTATTACTATGAAAGCTTTGACTGGGATACGATCAATCAGGCGCTGCTGGAGTCCGTGTGGGCGTCGGAGACGCGCATTATGATGAAGTTCGGCAGCGAGGCGGCCTATGAGGAGGCGCAGACGGCGCTGTTTGAGGAGAATCTGCTCCGGGAAGCGGGCCAGTATCTGATGCAGCAAAATGGGGTGACCAGCTGGAATTACCGCTATCATACGGATGATAATTTTTGCCTGATCACGATTTATTGGAGTTAAATCGGTAGCTATTCAGGAGGGCAGGCCACAGGCTTCCGTTTTGCTTCGGTTGGTAAATTCCATACGGGTTCTGCGCATAAAAAACTGCAGCATTACTGCTGCAGCGCCACTTTCAGAGCCTTTGCGAGCTGATCCGGGCAGGATGTCGGCTTGTATCCGCAACGGATGCCTTCGAGTTTGGCGATCGCGTCGGTCGCTTTCATTCCTTCGACGAGCCGGGCTACGCCCTGTGTGTTGCCGGAGCAGCCGCCGAGAAATTCTACGTGTGAAATGGTGTCTCCGTCCAGGTCAATGTGGATGTTCTGGGAACAGACGCCTTGTGGTTTGTAATCCATATCGATTCCTCCTTTGTTGGAATGGTTTGATTAAAAGACAGATCGTAAGAATCTATCAATAGGAGTATAGCCTTTTTGAATGCGATATGCAAGAGAAAAAACAGGTAACAAATACCGTTTCTTATAATGAAAGGAGACAGACAGATGAAAAAAATCGGAATTATCGGAGCGATGGAGATTGAGGTGGAGCGGCTGAAGACGGATATGGCGATTACGCGTGAGGTCACGAAAGCGAGGATGAGCTTTTGCGAGGGCGAGCTGGCCGGGATGCCGGCAGTCGTGGTGCGCAGTGGGATTGGTAAGGTGAACGCAGCGGTTTGTACACAGATTCTGGTGGACGATTTTGGCGTGGACTGTGTGATGAATACCGGTGTGGCGGGGTCTCTGGACGCGAATATTGATATTGGGGATATCGTGATATCGAAGGATGTTCTGCACCATGATATGGATGCGGTGAATTTTGGCTATCCGCTGGGGCAGATTCCGCAGATGGAGGTATTCTCGTTTGAGGCAGATCAGAGACTTGCGGAGCTGGCGGAGGAGGTGTGCCATGAGGTGAATCCGGAAATCTCGGTCTTCCATGGAAGGATTGTCAGCGGGGATCAGCTTGTCGCGGACAAGGCGACGAAAAATCGGATCACGGCAAACTTCGGTGGCAGCTGTACGGAGATGGAAGGCGCTGCGATCGCGCAGACAGCGTATCTGAACGGGATTCCGTTCGTGATTCTGCGCGCGATTTCGGACAAGGCCGACGACAGCGCGTCGATGGATTATCCGACATTTGAGCGTGAAGCAGCGCAGCATTGCGTACGGCTCGTCGAGGGGCTGCTTGCGAGGCTAAAGTAAAGTCTGCTTACAGTCTGGCAGGAGGCGTAAGCCGCCTCCTGCTGAATTCTGCCTGCATCATACTATTTTTCTAACTTTGCAGGTCTTCTTTTAGGTCTTTCAGAAGAACATCCAGTTTTTTGTCAGTCTCTTTTTTGTCAGATTCTGCTTTTGCACTTTCGAGACCCCTTATGAGCTGTTTTAGCCAGCTTTTGAATTGTAAATCAGTCATTCCCATTTCTTCCATAAATACTCCTTTCCCAGAATATCAGAATTGTTCATCTGATATACCAATTATAATATATAGTGCGCTATATTTCTATGGGAAGAACGACGAAATTAGTGCGCTAACCTTGGTTATTCTGCCTCATTGTCAGTCGATTGTATTTTTTCTGCTTTTTCATTTATGGCATCAATGTAAAACTGACGCATACTTGGGTAGCCGGCTTTTTTCGCAGCTGCTTCATATTTTTCATATTCCTCCGGTTGCACACGAAAGCGGATTTCTTTTAGCTTTTCAAGGTACTTTATCAGGTACTCCTTTTTCTTCGCGTCATATGCCATTTCGCTTTCCTCCGTGAAGAAAGTATAGCATCTTTTCTGCAAATATGCCAACATTTTTGGCAAATCCAGGATGAAACAATTTCTCAACTTTTCTTCCATTTGCAGGGTTGAAGGAGGAAGCTGGCGGTTAAAGCAGTTTTTGGCCTGCGCAGGCAGGCATGTGAGGAAAGCGTCTTCTCAACATGAACTTCAGAATAGATTCCATGGAGAAAAAGTCGAACGATTTTGCTTTGCAAACCGAAATTTTCCGGCTATACTATGCGCACAAGTCGCACAGGAGACCGGATGGCCCGATATGGCACTGTCTGCTCCTGGCGCACGGGCAGGTCGGCAGTGCCGTCTTTACCCGGATGAAAACGCACATGGGCGACTGCAGTGAATGGCGCCGTCGCGGATGGGGAGCCCCATCTGTCCTGAGAGGGACTGTTATGCCCAGTGTAAGTTTTTCATATGGATTTCGATTCGCAGGTGGATCGAAGACTTCTGTTTCCTCTGAAGAGACAGAAGAGCTGGGGGTATGGCCTGTAATAGGGAAAAAAGGCTTAGCGATTGTTCAAATGGCAGCCCTGAATGGATGCAGGCTCCTGACGCTGGCTTTGCTTCACGGGACGAATCGAAACGATCTGATCAAAGGGGGATAAGGGTATGCTACAATTTATGATGGAGAAAAATGTTTTGCTTTACGCGCTTGCGGCGGCCTGTGTATTGGGCGTGGTCAGCCAGATGATGCTGCGTCGGATCTACGACGGATTGCTGAGGGAAGTGAGAAATACAGGGACGACGGACGGCCGGTTTTTGCAGCAATTGCGGCAAAGATTTCAATACTGTACACACTTAAGTGAGCGGGTGGGTGACGTACATGCATTGATTCAGAAGAGTATGCTGGAATATCATGTCTGGGGCATGAGCCTGCACAGCTGGGAGCGGATTGGTGGCGGATGCCTGGCAATTAGTCTGTTGTGTGCGTCTGTGGGAACGATGGTGCGTGCGCAGGGCGATGCTGCGATTGTAAGCGGCAATGCGTATTTCTGGCTGGGCGTGGGAGCGGTAGTTTTGACAGTCCTGGCGTATGGTCTGGCGGATATTGGCTATCGGAGCCGTTCGCTGGAAATCTGTCTGAGTGATTTTCTGGAAAATGGCGGTGTGAATGGAAATCTGAGCAGTGAAGAGGAGCTGCCGGAAATGGAATATGAGACGGAGAGCCGCGCGTCTGGTTCTCTTCGGGAATCTGGACAGGCTGTGGCCGCACGGACGCCGATTGTATCGGTTTCGGAGGGGCGCCGCGCGAGACGTCTGGCAAAAGCGGAAACCGCCACGAGCCTGGACGGGTCGAAACGAGTGAAAAAAGGTTCAAGGCAGGTGCAAGGGAATGAAGGGGAGACGATCAGACAACAAAGGGAGTCGAGTGATCTGAAGGAGAACCTGGCGCGGGCAAAAATGGGTATGCAGGAGGCGGCTGCAGCGGATGGGGATCGGCCCGGCTCTGGCCGGGGTGCGGAGCTGCTGCGGCAGATGGATGAAAAGGAACAGGAGCGGCTGATCCGGGCTGTATTGAATGAATTTCTTTCTCAATAAGGCTTGCGAAACCGCTAACGGTCTGCTAGAATGTACGGGAGGTAAACAGACAAGAAATACAGATAAAAAGGAGATGTGGACAATGAGTAGTAAAGTTTCATTTGATTATTCAAAGGCTGCCGGTTTTGTCGCTGAGCATGAAGTGGCATCCATGAGAAAAATTGTTGCCACGGCGAAGGATGAACTGTTATCCCGGCAGGGAGCAGGCAACGATTTCCTTGGATGGATTGACCTTCCGGTTGATTATGATAAGGAGGAGTTTGGCCGTATCAAAGAGGCAGCAAAGAAGATCCAGGACGACAGCGAGGTTTTGCTGGTAATCGGCATTGGTGGCTCTTATCTGGGCGCACGGGCAGCGATTGAGTTTCTGCGCCACAGCTTCTATAATAACGTTTCGAAAGAGATTCGCAAGACGCCGGAGATTTATTTCGTGGGCAACAGCATCAGCAGCACCTATGTGCAGCATCTGATTGAAGTGATTGGCGACCGTGATTTCTCGGTTAATATTATTTCGAAGTCCGGGACGACGACCGAGCCGGCGATCGCTTTCCGTATTTTCAAGAAAATGCTGGAAGAAAAGTATGGCAAGGCGGAGGCTGCGAAGCGTATCTACGCAACGACGGATAAGGCGCGCGGAGCGCTGAAGAATCTGGCGACGGAAGAGGGCTATGAGAGCTTCGTGGTGCCGGATGATGTCGGTGGACGTTTCTCCGTGTTGACTGCAGTAGGCCTGCTGCCGATCGCGGTGAGCGGCGCGGATATTGATAAGCTGATGGAGGGTGCGGCTTCCGGAAGAGCGCGCGCGATGGAAGCGGATTTTGAGGAAAATGACGCCCTTCAGTATGCGGCAATCCGTAATATCCTGCACAGAAAAGGCAAATCCGTCGAGGTTCTGGCGAATTATGAGCCGAGCCTGCATTATGTATCTGAATGGTGGAAGCAGCTTTACGGCGAGAGCGAAGGAAAAGACCAGAAGGGAATCTTCCCTGCGTCGGTAGATCTCACGACCGATCTCCATTCCATGGGTCAGTTTATCCAGGACGGCAGCCGTATTATGTATGAGACCGTGATGAATATCGAGGAATCCAGATGCACGCTTACCATCGGGGAAGAGCCGGTAGATCTGGACGGTCTGAATTATCTGGCAGGAAAGACGGTCGATTTTGTCAATAAGAGCGCTATGAATGGAACCATCCTGGCGCACACGGACGGCAATGTGCCGAACCTGATCGTAAATATTCCGAAGCAGGATGAGTTTTATCTGGGCGAGCTGTTTTATTTCTTTGAGTTTGCGTGTGGCGTGAGCGGGTATGTACTGGGCGTGAACCCGTTCAATCAGCCGGGGGTTGAGAGCTATAAGAAAAATATGTTTGCACTTCTGGACAAGCCAGGATATGAAAAGCAGAGAGAAGAACTGATGAAACGGCTGTAAGAGGAATGTCTGAAAGATCAGGTATGTGTCCCCCCCCGGCGAATCGATGGCTGGCGAATGGCAGGAGCTTGTTGCATAAGGTATGCAATGATCCGGTGTGCCGTTTTAAGAAAGGTCGTCTTAAGAAAGCAATGAAACCGTGTTTTCTTAAGCGACAGCCGGGGTCGGGATGAGATACTCAAAAATTCAAAAGCAGTGATTTTGCGCTGTCTGCTGTCGGAAAACGATGTCGGACAGCGTTAAATCACTGTTTTTGGAGGGTGGGATACACTTCGCAGCTGTGAGGGCACACAGCGGAGACGAAGCGGTTCGTGTGGGAGAGGTTTGGAGGAATACGATTTAGAATGTCGACATGGACAGAAAAGCTTCATCTGCCGGAGGACAGGAAAAAGCTGTTTCGGGTAATTCCGATTCTTTTGACGGCAGGTTTATTGGTATACTATTGCGTCCATCCGGGGATGTATTCCGCTGACGGGGATGTATCTATCTGGCGGAGTGTGCGAACCTATGAGATCGCGTTGCTGTCAGCTGCGCTGATTTTCCTGTGGCTGGAGACAAATGAATTGAGCGAAAGGCTGAATCGTATCCTTTCCTGGGCATGGTTTGCAATTGCACCGTTTGCAGTTTATTTTTCTCTTCTTTATTTAAATGCAGATAAATACAACATTGATTTCTTTGCGCTGGACAAAATCGCGCTTGTGCTCACCTTTGTCTTTTTGTATCTGGTGCAGGGGATTCTGTATGGGCTGACCGGCAGCATCCGCTTTTCTGTGATTATTTATGCGGTGGCCATTGCGGCGATCGGAATTATCAACTGCTTTGTGATTTCCTTCCGTGGTATGGCGATCTCTGCGACGGATCTGTTTTCCATTGGTACGGCGGCGGCGGTGGCCTCGGAATATACATACACACTGGACTGGTACATGGTCATGGAGATCCTGTTTACGCTTCTGATCTGTACCATTAGCCTGAAACTGCGCGGAGGGCGGATGATGCCGCTTGCGGCGCGCGGGGTGTTTCTGGCTCTGGTAGCCGTGCTTGCGGGCGGTTACTATTACCTGTGCGGAAAAACAACGTTTCTGGAGGATCACGATATCCGTTCAGAAGGGTTTACGCACCAGCTTCGTTATAAAAAATATGATATGATTTTCACAACACTGACGACCTGCTTTTATCTGGTGGTGGACAAGCCGGAAGGATACTCGCTGGAAGCGGTGCAGGAGATTGCGGCGGAGTATGTGACGTCAGAGGACGGCGCGGACGTGTCGGGGGATGATTCTTCGGATGCAGATGCTGCAGACGCTTCGGGAGATGCAGATGTGTCAGGCACGGCGGATACAGAGACGGCTACATCTGACGATGATACGGACGCCACTCCGAACCTCATCGTGATCATGAATGAATCCTGGGCAGATTATACAGATATCGGCAATGGTCTGGAGTTGTCCGAGGACTATATGCCGTTCATCCGCAGTCTGACGGAAAACACGATCAAAGGGACTGCTTATTCTTCTGTGTTTGGCGGCAATACGCCGAATTCCGAGTATGAATTCCTGACGGGGAATACGATGGCCTTTCTGCCGACTTCTTCGGTCGGCTTTAATCTGTTCGTGCGGGGCAATCTGCCTTCGCTGGCGTCGCAGCTTGGCTCGCTGGGCTATTATACGCTGGCGATGCACCCGTACCGCGGGACAAATTACCGGAGAAACATTGTTTACCCGCAGATTGGTTTTGATACCTATTATACGCGGGATGATTTTGATTATCCGTATAAAATCCGCAATTATATTTCGGATGAGACGTTGTTTGACCGGATTATCGTGGAATATGAGGAAAATCTGGATTCCGGGAATCCGCTTTTCTCCTACAATGTCACCATCCAGAACCACGGCGGTTACTATTCGTCCAATACAAAGAATCTGGATATGGAGATTGAGGTTCTGAATACGGAATTCAGTACCACCAGGGCGGAGATTTATGTAAATCTGGTAAAAGCGACGGACGATGCCTTCAAACAGCTGATCGAGTATTTTGAAGAGGTCAAGGAGCCGACGATTATTGTGATGTTTGGCGATCACCAGCCGGACATTGGCGACGGCGCGTATGAGTATCTGCTCGGCGGTACGGAGGATGACCTGACCGGGGAAGCGCTGATGGAAAAATACAAGGTTCCATTCATCATCTGGGCAAATTATGATATTGAGGAGGAGACGATTGAGGCGACCAGCCTGAATTATCTGTACAGCATAATGGCCGACCGGCTCGGCCTGTCAATGACGGGTTATCAGGAATATCTGCTGGATCTGAGTGAGGAGATTCCGGTGATTAATTCCATTGGCTACTGGGGCGCGGATGGTGTGTTTTACGAGCTGGATGACGAGGATTCGCCGTACTATGAGCTGGTGAATGACTATAATATTCTGGAGTATAATGATATTTTCGGCGGGGATAACCGCTATTATGAGTTTTTTACGCTGGATGGGACTTCTGAGTAAGGAAAGCGGGACGCCGTTCAGAATTGTGATCAGACCGGAGGTTTTATGGGAAGAAAATCCGATAAACGGATAAAGAAAATCGTTTTGCTGGCTGGCTGCGTGATGCTTGCAGCAGGGATCCTGGCAGTGGGTGCGAGGGCTTCGGAGAGCGGGACAAAATCTTCGCTCAGGGATGCTCTTGGAAGTACGCTAAAGTCGATGGTCGAGGAAGCCCTGGAAAATGAGGCAGAGACGGCAGTCACGGAAGAAGAGACGGATGAAAGCGACGTCCAGAAGGAGACGGCCGCTATGAATAAGGAGACCGTCAGGGGCGCAAATAAGGAAACGACTCATGCGACAGATACGGCCGGGGGCAGTAATACCGCAGAGACTGATGCTGCGAGTACGGCCGGAAATGGTGATGCTGCGGAGACTGACAAGGCGAGTACGACCGAAAGTGGGGATGTGACAGAGGCGGATGAGGCGAGCACAACTGAAAATGACTCTGCGGCAGAGACAGATATGGCGAGCGCAACCGAAAGTGAGGACGTCGCAGAGATGGACGTAGAGCGTATGGCCGGAGAGGAAGGCGCCACAGAGACAGCAGCGGATGACGAGGAAGCTTCTACAGAGGAAACGTATTATGAGGATGGTTCGGTATTTCGGGTTTCAACGTTTCTTTCTGACGCAATTGCGCGGCTGACAGGCGTGGAGACGGAAGCTGAGACAGAGGAAGAGACAGAGACGGAAGCAGAAACGGAGTCCGAGACCGAAACCGAGGAGGAAACGGAGACGGAAGAGGCAGATCGCACGGATCAGGCACAGCAGGCGCTGGAGGCTTTTCTGGAAGAGGTGTATCTGGGGGCGGATTTTCAGGTTCCAATGGCGATGCCGGAGGAGTATGGGACGCTTGAAGGTCCGGTTACCTATTCTTACGGCAGGCTTTCCGTTGGAAAGGCCGAGCGGGTTCATCCGTGGGATCAGTCGAAGACGATAGAAGATCTGGAGACATTGATTCGGACGACCATAGAAGGCTATGACGGGACGTGGTCAGTTTATGTGAAAAATCTGAATACGGATGAGAGCTTTGTCATCAATGATCAGCCGATGAAATCTGCGAGCGTTATGAAGCTTTTTATCATGGGAACGGTGTACACGGCTTTTGAGGAAGGGGAGCTGGAGCGGACTTCCGATATGATGTCGCTGATGAATCGGATGATCAGCAACAGCGACAACTCAGCGGCCAATCAGCTTTTGTATATTCTGGGAGATTCGAGCTACGCGGACGGTATTGCGAAGGTAAATGAATTTATCCAGAGCCACGGCTACAGCGAGATGACAGTGGAGTACAATGGCTTTGACAATGCGGCGACGAATTCTGGCGATGGGATCAATCAGGTGGCGGCCAAAGATGTCGGAACGCTGCTTGAGGATATTTACCGGCGGACGTGGATGAGCCGTGCGGTCAGCAATGAGATGGAAGAAATGCTGCTGGCGCAGAATACGCGCTATAAGATCCCGGCCGGACTGCCGGAGGATGTTCTCTGCGCCAATAAGACTGGCGAGATGAGCTCTACGCAAAATGATGCGGCGATCATTTACTCCGACGCCTGTGATTACATTCTGGTCGTGCTGTCGAATGGGTGGAGCAACACCAATACGGCGATCAGCCGGATTGTGAATCTGTCGACGCTGGTATACGAATTTTTTAATTAAGGATTTGCTGCGAAAAGGATGCTTCAGGAGGAAGAATAAGAGGGAAAGATATGTTTCGTTTATGGGGGAAAATGTGGAAGGATAACCGCATGATCCGGGATACTGTTTTTGAGGAGGAAAGCGACGATACGCGCACGCACAAGATTTTTCGCGGGCTGGACGAAATCTGTCATGAGTTTGACCTGGAAAGGCCGATCTGGCTGGATAAGACCGTATCAGAATTTAAGCGTCACAGCAAAGCGCGCTTTGGTCAGGATAGCTTTATCGAGGAGATTCCATTTGATTATCTGGAGATACAGGTGATCGAGGAAGGGTGAAAAAGTATGAATGATCGCTTTGATCGGGTGAAGGATATTAAGGATCGATCCATGGACCGCGGTCGCCGTGGCGTTTCACATGTGATTTTCGGTCGCACCGGCGTCCTGATTGTCTGCCTGTTGGCGGAGGTGCTGCTGCTGTTCCTGATGCTTCACTATGTGGCACAGTATATCTACCTGGTTTTTGGCACACATATTGTTTTTTCGTTTTTGATTCTGCTGCTTATTTTGAATCGTGTAGAGCACCCGTCATTCCAGCTGGCGTGGGCGTCACTGGTGCTGCTGTTTCCTATTTTCGGCGGCCTGCTGTATCTCTATATCAAGCTGCAGCCGGGGATGAAAATTCTGGGACGGCGGATGCAGGAAATTGACAAAAGCACAAGAGAACTGTTGCCTCAGGATCCTGTAGCCATGCGGGAATTTTCTTTTGAAAATCCACGACTGGCACAACTGGCCTATTATGTCGGCGAGCAGCAAGGCTGTCCGGTTTATCGTGGCTCGGAGGTAACGTATTTTGCGAGCGGAGAGGAGAAGTTTGAAGAGCTGAAAAAGCAGCTCCGCGCTGCGAAACAGTTTATTTTTCTGGAATACTTCATCATCGCGGAAGGCGTGATGTGGGACAGTGTGCAGGAAATTCTGGAGCAGAAGGTGCAGGAAGGCGTCGAAGTGCGCCTGATGTACGACGGCATGAACGAGCTGAATAATCTGCCGCACGATTTTTCCAGAAAGATGAAAGGACTCGGCATCCGCTGCAAAGTGTTTTCTCCGGTGTATCCGGTCATTTCCACCAGCTACAACAACCGCGATCATCGCAAGATTGTCGTGATCGATGGGCAGGTCGCTTTCACGGGCGGCGTGAACCTCGCGGACGAATATATCAACCGCAAAGAGCGTTTCGGCCACTGGAAGGACGCTGCCATCATGGTGCGCGGCGAGGCGGCGCAGAGCTTCACCGTTATGTTTCTGAAAATGAGGGATGTCACGGAAAAGCAGGAAAATATCGCGGTTTACCTGAAAAAACCAGAAGCTGCCGGGAACGGGACGCCACAGGCAGGGGCAATGGGGGGTCTGTCGAAGGAGCAGCCACGGGAAACAGCGACACAGGTATTGGAAAAACAGGCGGAGAAAAGCGCAGAAGCAAACGATCAAAAGCAGGGCAGGGGCTTTGTGCTTCCGTATGCGACGAATCCGCTGCAGGAGACACAGACAGCAGAGCGCGTATATCTGGAGATTCTGAACGGAGCGTGTCGGTATGTCCATATTATGACACCATACCTGATCCCGGATCACGAGCTTTTGCAGGCCCTGATCTACGCTGCCCGGCGGGGCGTTGATGTCAAACTGATTCTGCCGCACATTCCGGACAAAAAATACGCTTTTGCGTTGGCGCATTCTTATTATAAGGTTCTGATGCACGCTGGTGTACGCATCTTCGAGTACACGCCGGGATTTGTCCACTCAAAGGTTGTTGTCAGTGATGACGTCTGTGCTGTTGTAGGTGCGATCAATCTTGACTACCGCAGTCTGTATCTGAATTTTGAATGTGCGGCCCTTCTGTACGAAGTACTCCAAATCCGGGATATTGAGGCCGACTTTCGGAGAACCCTGATTGAGTGTCAGCTCGTGACAGACTTTGATATCCGACACGATAAAATCACACGGAAGATTGCAGGCCATGTCCTGAAGCTTCTCGCCCCGCTTATGTGACTTACCAGCCTGGCGGTCTGCTGTGCGGAACTGGTTTGAAGAGGCAGATGCAGCGGTAAAACGAAAAAACAGCCCGGGCGGATTGATCCGCAGAGGGCTGTTTTTTATTTTGTACTCATTCCTGCGAAGCAACAAGCCGGGCAGCCGTAAGGAATCCGCCGGCCTTGCCGACATTTTATGACATTGCCTGCACGGATATTTGACTTCAGGGAAGAACTACCATACGGTTTTACAGAATCTCGCGCAGACTTTCCAGCGCGTGTTCTGCGATGATGGTTTCAAAATGTTCACAGAAATATGCCTCCAGGCCAACGGTGAACTTACAGGCGACAGCATATTCGGAAAGAATATTGCAGATCTTATTAAATTGTGCCGGTGAGCAGGATGCCTTTTTTAATAAGAGGTAATAGGCATGATCCTCTTCGCTCTTGAACAGGGTATTCGGCCCATCGTAGGCATTACCGAGGACGCCCGCTACGCGGATTACTTCATCCAGAGAGTGGAAGCAGTAGGCGCGCATCAGGTTTGGCAGAGCTTCTGGATCCTGGGTCTCGACATCGTCTGTCTCTGTCTTGTCGATCGGTTCGACACCTTCTACAAGCGCCCCTTTTTCGGAAGTGTGCTTCCGCCCCTCAGAAATGCGGCGGATCAGGTCGAGAATGTCGTCGGCACCTTCAATGTGTTCCTTCAGCTCGGCAAAAGTAAGACCAGTATTCGCATCTGCGCTCTCCGGTGCAAACCGGGCAAAGCGTGTATCCAGCTCTTCCGGATCTTCGACCTTCGTGATAATCAGGATGATTGTGTCCATCGACACCGGGATCGCTTCGATCACCAGAGGCATATTGTCTACCTCGAACCCGAAATCCTGCGCGGCGACCTGCATCATATCCATAAAAAGCTGCTTCGCCTTATCCGAACCGTAAGCGAGTTCTCTTACGTTAATATTCCGGCTGGCCAGATCTTCGCTCGTCAGCGTACAGCGGATCTGGCGGTCGTTAATCTTTTCAATTCTCATGCAATCACATCCTTTACATCTATTATCAGAGGAGCCATGATATCGGCAATAATGCCGCACCGTATGTCATATAACCGGTCATAGAATGCCTTTGAAGTGTTATTGATATTGTATTATACGCATTTAGAACCGGATGTAAAGTGTATAAATCTAAATAAATAAGAAAAAAGTACTTGCATACCATGCTCAAATTGTTTATAATATACAACAGAAAGGATATACAACTTTCGAAAGGAGGGACATATACGCTGCCGGGCTGTACTTCCCACTCACAGTACAAATCGTATACCCTTTCACACAACCTCAACCGTAGTATAATAAAGATTTGCGGAAATTGCAATAGGTAAGAAAAAGAAAAACCGGGCAGAAATACCGGAAATATATCACATGCACCTCCATTCTTTTCTGCCCGTAAAGAGGGAGAGAATTGAATAAACAGATGAAATCGCAAAACAGCAACAAGGCAGCTGCGTCACTGAAGAAAGAGCTGCGCGGCTACGAACGGGCAGGAACCCGCCTTTACCTGGAGGGGCGGCGCTGTCACGCAGATGAAATTGTCAGCGCCTGCCTGTTTGCCGAAGATTCCGCCTATATGCGGGATTTCATCGGAAACGACCAGGACGTAATCACAGGGATCAATTTTGTTAAAATTCGTCTGGACCGACATTGAGTTCGTAAGGAAAGGAGGAGCGCCAGAGCCGCTGTTTTCCAGCAAAGGCCTGCGACTTCTTAATCTTTTTTGAAAATTGGGCGAAAATCATGACGAATTTTGCAGAACCTGTTATACTGGCAGATAAAAGAAACGCGCCGTAGATTTGGTACTGGAGCTGCGGCAGGCGAAAGGGGAAGTACAGCGAATGAATTATAAAAATAAAACCTTCCGGCGGCTGGCGGCACTGATCGTGGCCGTTGGTCTGTTGTCGATTATATTAGTATGTGTACAGAAGTTCATGCCGACCTCTGAGCGGATGTCTTCTGACACCTATTTTGGGTTCGCGGAAGGGACGACGGAGCCATCGCTTGGCGTCGAGGGAGAGACGGTCGCCGCAGTCGTGGTTGATGACTACATAGCGCAGGAGCGTGCGCTGATTGTGAGCGGAAATGTGTATATCGATTACACGCTCGTCCAGAGTACGCTGAATTCCAGATTTTACTGGGACTCCTCCGAGGCGGTGATGCTGTTTACGACGGCGGATCAGATTTTCGAGATTCCGGTGAACAGCTCGAGCTATACCATCGACGGGGAGAGCTACGATGTGGGTTATGAGATTGTGAAGACGACATCTTCCGGTATGTTCCTGGCGATGAACTTTTTGCAGCAGTATTCGAACCTTCATTTTGAGACTTATGAATCCCCGGCACGTGTCGTGATCACGACCGGCAGTGTGACCGTGACCGTCGCAGAGGTGAAAAAAGACGGTGTTGTGCGTTACCGCGGCGGCATTAAGAGTGCGATTCTGACCGACGTGACGGCGGGCGATACGGTGACTGTGCTGGAGCAGCTGGAAAACTGGACGCAGGTAGTGACGGCGGACGGCTATATCGGCTATATGAAATCGAGTAATCTTACTAATATAGAAGAAACTGTGCGCGATACCTATTATCAGGCCGACTATTCCAGCATCAGTCTGGATGGCCGGGTGAATCTGGTGTTTCACCAGATCAATTACACGGCGATGAATGACAATCTGGCGGAAGACATCGCTTCTGTGACTGGCGTCAATGTCATTTCGCCGACCTGGTATTATTTAAGTGATAACAGTGGGAATATCTTATCCTATGCCAGCGCCTCTTACGTCGAGGAAGCGCATGCGGCAGGGCTGCAGGTGTGGGCTTTGGTCAGCAATTTCAGCGAGGATGTCAGTACATCCACTCTTCTCGCAACTCGCTCTTCGCGCCAGACGGTGCAGAATTACCTGATCGAACAGGCGCTTGAGCTGGGATTTGACGGTATCAACATCGATTTCGAGGGCATTGCCCAGGAATCTGGGTATGATTACGTGCAGTTTTTGCGCGAGTTGTCAATCCTCTGCCGCAAATATGGCCTTATCCTGTCTGTCGACGTTCCGGTGCCAACGGAATACTCGACCCAGTATAACAGGAAAGAACTTGGCACTGTCTGCGATTACATAATCATGATGGGTTATGATGAGCATTACTCCGGCTCCGACGCCGGAAGTGTTGCCTCCATGGACTTCGAAGAGACGGGCATCCAGAATATGCTGCTTGAAGTTCCCAAAGAAAAGATTATCAGTGCGATTCCGTTCTACTCCAGGCTCTGGTACACCGAGACACTTTCGGACGGCACCACCAATGTTACGAGTGAAGTCGTTACCATGAGTGAGGCGCAGGAGCTCCTCTCAGAAGCAGGCGTTACCTCTGCCTACGACGAGAGCACGGGCCAGCAGTATGCCGAATGGACCGCTTCCGATGGCCGTCTCTGCCAGATCTGGCTGGAAGACGCGGACTCTGTCGCCAGCCGCGCAGCGTTCATCAGCGAGTACGAGCTCGGCGGCATTGCTGCCTGGCGGCTTGGCTATGAGACCGACAACGTGTGGAGCGCTATCACGGGGAGTATTTCTTAGCTATAGCGAAGGGAAAGCATGGTTACTTCCGCAGTTGGGATATCCATTCTGCGAGAAATCTGATATAAAAGTGGAAAACTTTTCGTAGAATGGAGAGAAGGACAATGGAAGATTACATGACAGATAAACAATTTACAACGATTCTTGAAATGGTGAAGATGATTTTGGAAGGTTGCAAGGACTTAGAGGAAGCGAATGAGAAAGTGGATAAGTTACTTGAAAGCCAAAAGGCGGAAATCAAAAAGCGAACAAAAAATAAAAGGGGCTTGCTTTTTTGCTAATATGATGTTATGTTTTAGATGCTCATACAACTGACGGAAGTGGGGAACCACAGGGGAGTATGGGTGGTAGAGGAGTCGACCGTCTGGGCAAAGGAGAAGTTTTTTTGCCGGACGGTTTTCTGTTTTAAGGAGGACGAACATGGAGCTGCTTAGTTTGGAAACGGATTTAAAGGCGAACAGTTACCCGGGAAGGGGCATTGTGATTGGCAGGACGAAGGACGGTGCGAAGGCAGTGGCCGCATATTTTATCATGGGCAGGAGCCAAAACAGCAGGAACCGGGTGTTTGTGGAGGATGGCGAAGGAATCCGCACGCAGGCGTTTGATCCGGCGAAGCTGGAGGATCCGAGCTTGATTATTTACGCGCCGGTGCGTGTTTTAGGAAATAAGACGATTGTGACGAATGGCGACCAGACGGATACGATCTATGATCAGATGGACAGGCAGCTGACATTTGAACAGTCGCTGCGCAGCCGCGAATTTGAGCCGGATTCGCCGAATTATACGCCGCGGATTTCGGGGATTCTTCATATTGAAAATGGGAAGTTTAATTTTGCTATGTCAATTCTGAAGAGCGCTGACGGGAATCCGGCCGCGTGTAACCGTTACATGTATGCCTACGAGAATTGTGTGGCAGGGGAAGGGCGGTTTATTCATACGTATATGGGAGATGGGCAGTCCAGCCCTGCGCGAAGCGCATCGGAATGGGCTGGACAAGCTGCCGCCGAACGAAGTGAGGGGGCGTCTCCGCTGGGGCTTCCGAGCTTTGAAGGTGAGCCGAAGCGTGTGGCGATTCCGGACGGGATTGACGAGTGCACGGATTTGCTTTGGAACAGCCTGAATGAGGACAATAAGGTGTCGTTGTTTGTGCGGTACATTGACATCGCGACGGGCAAGTATGAGACGCGGATTGTGAATAAAAATCAATAGACCATTTTCAGAGAAATATACGCAAGACCTTATAAAAAAGAAAAAAGTGTAGATAAAATCGAAAAACTGGAGAAAATAACCGGGAAAAGATATCAAGAACGGAATAATTACAGGAAAGGATGAACTCACATGAAAGAATTAGCGTTAAAATATGGATGTAACCCGAATCAAAAGCCGTCGCGCATTTACATGGCGGACGGGAGTGAGCTGCCGATTGAGGTGCTTTCGGGGCGGCCGGGGTATATTAATTTCCTGGACGCGTTTAACGGCTGGCAGCTGGTGCGCGAGCTGAAAGCGGCGACGGGACTGCCGGCAGCGACTTCCTTTAAGCATGTATCACCGGCCGGCGCGGCAGTGGGTCTGCCGCTTACGGAGACGCTGGCGAAGATTTACTGGGTGGATGATTATGAGGATCTGTCGCCGCTGGCGTGCGCGTACGCGCGGGCGCGGGGTGCGGACCGGATGTCTTCGTTTGGGGATTTCATCGCGCTCTCGGATGTGTGCGACCGCGATACAGCGCTGCTGATCAAGCGGGAAGTGTCGGATGGCGTGATTGCCCCGGGATATACGCAGGAGGCGCTGGAGATCCTGGCACAGAAGAAAAAGGGAAATTATAATGTAATCCAGATTGATGAAAATTATCGTCCGGATCCGATTGAGCACAAGCAGGTATACGGCGTGACCTTTGAGCAGGGGCGTCAGGAGCTGCCGATCGATGACGCGCTGCTTTCGAATATTGTGACGGAAAATAAGGACATCCCGGCGGAGGCGCTTGCGGATATGAAGATTGCGCTGATCGTGCTGAAGTACACGCAGTCGAATTCGGTCTGCTTTGTGAAAGGCGGACAGGCGATCGGCATCGGTGCGGGGCAGCAGTCAAGGGTACACTGCACGAGGCTTGCCGGTCAGAAGGCGGACAACTGGTTCCTGCGCCAGTGCCCGAAGGTATTGAATCTGCCGTTTTCGGATAAGATTACGCGTGCGGAGCGTGACAATGCGATTGACGTTTATATCGGCGCGGAATATATGGATGTGCTTGCGGACGGCGCCTGGGAGAAGGTCTTTACCGAGAAACCGGAGGTGTTTACGGAGGCAGAGAAGCGTGCATGGCTGGATCAGATGCAGGATGTGACGCTTGGATCGGACGCGTTTTTCCCGTTCAGCGATAACATTGAGCGGGCGCATAAGTCCGGTGTGAAGTATATAGCGGAGCCAGGCGGCTCGGTGCGCGACGCGGATGTGATTGCGACCTGCGATAAATATGGGATGGCGATGGCATTTACAGGGATCCGGCTGTTCCATCATTGAGCAGGTTTTTCAGAGAAATTTGGGTGCAGCCAAATGGCTGCCCGGTTGATCTGTATGAAGTGATTCGAGCCATGATACAAGGGATTTCTCTGCACTTAGTGCTTTTGGAATCCCTTGTATCATGGAATCTAAGAAAGGAGACGTGATAGGATGATTTATGACGTCATTATCGTTGGTTCAGGTCCGGCGGGGCTGTCAGCGGCAATTTATGCGGTGCGTGCGCAGCTGTCGGTGCTGGTGCTGGAGAAAGAATACATGAGCGGCGGGCAGATGCTGAATACCTATGAGGTGGATAACTATCCGGGCCTGCCGGGGATAGGCGGCTTTGAGCTGGGGATGAAGTTTCGTGAGCATGCGGAAAAGCTCGGCGTGAAGTTTATCAATATAGAAGTAAGGCATATTGGCGAGGAGGAGGAAGGCCGCATTAAGGTACTGTATACGAATAAAGAAGAATTCCGCGCCCGGTCTCTTGTACTGGCGATGGGCGCGCGGCATCGCTCGCTTGGCGTACCGGGTGAGAAAGAACTTGCGGGCATGGGTGTGTCGTATTGCGCAACCTGCGACGGCGCCTTCTTTAAGGGGCGGACGGTCGCGGTCGTGGGCGGCGGTGATGCAGCGGTTGAGGATGCGCTTTTCCTTTCCCGCGGCTGCGCGAAGATATACCTGATTCATCGGCGGGATGAACTGCGGGCCGCGCGGCTTTTGCAGGAAAACCTGAAAAAGTGTGAAAATATAGAATTTCTCTGGGATTCGGAAGTGACGGCGATTCGGGGAGACGATCAGGTGGAATGCGCCGTGATCCGCAATACAAATGACGGGACGGAGCGTATCCTGGATCTGGATGGCGTCTTTATCGCGGTCGGGACAAAACCAAATACGGAAATTGTTACCAACTTGTTACAGCTTGATAAAAATGGTTATATTTGTGCCGGGGAGGATGGAATTACGGAAAAACCAGGCATTTTCGCTGCCGGAGATATCCGTACAAAGCATTTGCGCCAGATTGTGACCGCGGTTTCGGACGGAGCAAATGTGATTTCTTCGGTAGAAGCGTATCTGGAGGGAATCTTGTAAAAGAAACCGAAGCATCGTGGGCAGAAACAGATCGGATGCATGTGTTTCAAAGCTCACGTGGAGAATACAAAGAGTCCTGAAAATGCAGCTTCTTGCACAGATATTAAAAAGATTGTTACTATTCACGGGGTGGGGATGATATCTAAGGTGTTTGGTTCCTCATCT
>JAJBUL010000138.1 GCA_020860365.1 Clostridiales bacterium
TATCATAAGAAGTCATAGGAACTCGCTCCTGATCGTCTGTACGAAATCTTTTTACAGATTCAGGGTGTCTGATTTATATGGAAAACCTGAATTGCAGGAAGCAGAGTAGACACAGACGGCGCCCGACCGTTACCATGGGAAGGATATAAGACTGACAGGTAAGAACTGAATGGCTGTGAGAAGCAGCACAGGTCGGCTGCAGTCCGTGTCCGTAGAGTGTATGAGCGATCATAAATGAGAGTGGTACCGCGAAAGGTTTTGTAATCTTCCGTCTCTTGAGGCAACAGCCCAAAGAGGCGGATTTTTTGTGTCAAAGATTCAAAGCAGCAGCGTATAGCCTGCGAAGCGGAGAGCCGCGATTTGAATCCAGTGAAGCAGAAGCAGCAGCAAAATGAAAAACCAGGCTCCGCGCCAGCAGCGAACGTTTAGGAAGGAGACAAACAGTATGATGAACCCCAAAAAGTATACCCGCCAGTATTTTATGCCACCCGAAAGATGCATGAAATGGGCGGAGAAGGAATATGTGGACCACGCGCCTATCTGGTGCAGTGTAGATCTGCGTGACGGCAATCAGGCATTGGTGGTGCCGATGACCCTGGATCAGAAGATCAGCTTTTTCAAGCTTCTGGTGGAAGTGGGCTTTAAGGAGATTGAGGTCGGTTTTCCGGCGGCTTCTGACACGGAATTTCAGTTTTTACGCCGCCTGATTGAGGAGGATCTGGTACCGGATGATGTGACGCTGCAGGTGCTGACCCAGGCGCGTGAACACATCATTCGCAAAACCTTCGACGCACTTAAGGGTGCGAAGAACGCGATTGTGCATGTATACAATTCTACGTCTCTGGCACAGAGGGAGCAGGTTTTCCATATGTCGAAAGAGGAGATTCTGAAAATAGCGGTAGACGGAGCTAAGCTTCTGCAACAGCTCACGGATGAAGCCGGAGAAAAGTACCGCTTTGAATACAGTCCGGAGAGCTTTACCGGTACGGAAGTAGAGTACGCGGCAGAGGTCTGCAACGCAGTGCTGGATGTCTGGAAGCCAACCGCGGACCGCAAGGCGATTATCAATCTGCCGAGCACGGTGCAGATGTCGATGCCGCACGTGTATGCGAGCCAGATTGAGTATATGAATGAGCATCTGAAATACAGGGACAATGTCGTTCTCTCCCTTCATCCGCACAACGACAGAGGCTGTGGGATTTCGGATGCGGAGATGGGCATGCTGGCGGGTGCGGACCGCATTGAGGGTACGCTTTTTGGAAATGGTGAACGCACCGGCAATGTAGATATTGTGACGCTTGGCATGAATATGTACGCGCAGGGCGTGGATCCGGAGCTGAATTTCAATGATATGACAAAGATAACGGAGGCGTATGAGAAATTTACCGGCATGAAGGTGGACGAGAGAAGTCCGTATGCGGGCGCCCTGGTGTTTGCCGCGTTCTCTGGCTCCCATCAGGACGCGATTGCGAAGGGGATGAAATACCGGGAGGAGAATCACTGTGATACCTGGACGGTACCTTACCTGCCGATCGACCCGACGGATATCGGGCGCTCTTATGACGCGGATGTCATCCGCATCAACAGTCAGTCCGGTAAGGGAGGCGTGGGTTATATCCTGGAGCAGAACTATGGCCTGAAGCTCCCGAAAAAAATGCGCGAGGCGATGGGATACGCAGCAAAGGGTGTTTCCGACGAGCTGCATAAAGAACTGCTGCCGGAGGAGATTTTCCAGCTCTTCAAGGACAGGTTCGAGAATATTACCGAGCCGTACAGCATCCCGGAGATGCATTTCAAACAGCATAATGGCATCATTGCGGAGGTGACGGTGACCTGTGATGGCAAGACGAACGTCATCAAGGCTTCCGGGAACGGCCGCCTGAATGCAGTGAGCAATGCGATGAAGCGCCACTTCCGCCTGGAGTATGACCTGGTTACCTATGAGGAGCATGCGCTTGAGCAGAGCTCCAGTTCCCGCGCGATTGCTTATGTTGGCATTCGTGAGAAAAAGACGGGGGCGCTTCATTGGGGAGCCGGACTTGACGTCGATATCATCCGGGCTTCGGTAGACGCACTTCTGACCGCGATCAACCATATGGCGGTAAAGCAGGCAGCGGAGGAAAACTGACCTTGAAAAGCGCGCCCGCAGATTGACATCCGGCGGCCGGTTTTTAAACATTGTTTTTCGGGAAGGGGACGGTTTTATCAGACGGTTTTTCCGATAAAGCCGTTCTCTTCCTCAAAGTCCGGTATGGAAGAATAATTATTCTTCTCTGTACTCAGTACATAATGGGTTTTCGTCAGACGCACACCTTCCTGCTGTTTAATCTCACGATGTATTTCTTCCAGATCTCTGGAGGAATGGCAGCAGATTTTCAGCATGTAATCAAATTCCCCTGTCAGGTAATAACAGGAGATGATGTGCGGGTTGGTCCGGACATAGCGGACGAACGGATCCGAAAAGCGCGGATGCTCCAGGCTGACTTCCATCAGCACGGTCAGGTCATTCCCGATTTTCGCGTCATCCATAATGATCGTATATGACTGGATGATTCCGGTAGCCTCCAGCTTCCGAATCCGCTCGATCACGGAGGAAACCGAGAGGTGAATTTCATGGCTGATGTCGGACGCCTTGCGTCGGCCGTTTTCCTTCAGAGCTAAAATGATTTTATGATCAATGGAATCCATTATAAACAAATCCTCCTTTCGGCAGCGCAAAAAAACAGAAACGCAAAGCGAATGCCTGACGTCGGTGTCAGGGGTTCTTTTGATTTTATAGCCGTTTTTCCAAAAAGTCAGGCGGAA
>JAJBUL010000256.1 GCA_020860365.1 Clostridiales bacterium
AGTGTTTACAAGGGATTCCACCTCTTTTCTAATCTCAAAGTGTCGAAAACGGGTTTATATAATACAAATCGGATTCTGTCAAGAAAAGTCCGCGTAAAATTCACCGATTTTGTTAATTTTTTATTTTTCCCACTTATCACAGAGCGCATTGATCTGATCCGCGAACCTCGCCATATCCTTGTTCGCACCCTCCCGGTTTTTCTGAATCACAGCCAGCAGGCGCTCTCCCGCTGCCACCAGACGGTCAAATACGGTAGAAGCAGTGCGCTTTTTCGCCTTCTTTTCGGCCAGCTTCCGGCTGCCCGCAGCCACACAGACATTCCGGCAAAGATCATAACTGTCGCCGCTGTAGGGCGCAGTTGCCTCCACGCCAGTCACTTCCGTCAAATGCGCTGCGAATTCATCCGTCACCTGATCCTCTCCATGAACCACAAAGATTCTCTTCGGCTTTTGCTGCATGCCCTGCACCCAGGCAGTCAGATGATCGCGATCCGCATGCCCGCTGATCCCCGGCAGACTTAAAATCTGTGCCCGCACCTGAATCGTCTCCCCAAAAAGCTTTACTTCCCGCTCACCGTTTAAAAGGCTGTGTCCCAAAGTACCCGGCACCTGATACCCGACAAAAACGATCGTACTCTCCGGGCGCCAGAGGTTGTGTTTTAAATGGTGGCGGATGCGACCCGCCTCGCACATACCAGAAGCGGAAATAATCACTTTCGGATGGGGATTCACATTGATTGCCTGCGAATCCGCACTGGTAACTGACTGACGCAGACCCGGGAAACGGATCGGGTTGACTCCGCTGCGAATCAGTTCCAGATCTTCTTCCCGAAAACATTCCTCCACGCTTTCATTATAAATATTCGTCGCTTCAATGGAGAGCGGACTATCCACATACACCTCAAAATCCTGGAACATCGGAAGCATTTGTTCCAGCTTAATCTGCCGTAAATAATACAGCATCTCCTGTGTGCGGCCTACGGAAAAAGCCGGAATCACGACATTTCCGCCCCTCGAAAAGGTTGCTGAGAGAACCCTCCCAAGCTCGGTCGCATAATCCGGCGCCACATCATGAAGCCGGTCGCCATAAGTCGATTCCAGAATCAGGTAATCCGCAGAATCCGGAATTTCCGGGTCACGGATCAGAGCGCGGTTCCCATTTCCCAGGTCACCGGAAAAAATCAGCTTGCGTGATTCTTCCCCTTCTGTCACCCACATTTCGATAAAGGAAGAGCCCAGCAGATGCCCAGCATCCCGAAAACACACCTCCAGCCCCTCACACACCTTCACTTTCTGACCGTATGGACAGGGTGTAAAAAGCTTCAGTACATTTTCCGCGTCCGCCACCGTGTACATCGGCACAGTCTCCGCTTTTCCGGCGCGCTGCGCCTTACGGTTTTTCCATTCTGCCTCCGATTCCTGAATGTGCGCACTGTCTTTGAGCATAATCGTACACAACTGCGCGGTCGCCTCTGTCGAAAAAACCGTCCCCCGAAAACCTCTCGCATACAAAAGCGGCAGCCGTCCGGAATGGTCAATGTGCGCATGGGTCACGAATACATAGTCAATCGCCGCCGCGTTCACCGGAAGAGACGCATTCTCATAGATGTCCGCCCCCTGCTCCATACCGCAATCGACTAAAATATGTTTCTCGCCAAATTCCAGATAATGGCAGCTCCCTGTCACCTCATGAGCTGCCCCGATAAAATCAAGTCTCATACATTTCCTCCCTTCAACCGAAACGTTTTTGACACAGTACGACAGCGAATGTCCGGGCTCGCCCTGTGTGATAACCGCAATCTACTTTTCTGCCGAATATACTCTTGTTTTAACTTCTGTAAGGACATCCCCCGCATAGCTCAGTGTCATCGAAAAGAACCCCTCCTCCTTGTCCAGGAGCCGAAGAAATTCACGGTCCCCTTCCCACAGCTTCAGCTTTAACACCTCTTCTTTGGGTATCCAGGCCAGTTCGCCCTCATCACAGGAAATAAGTTCCCCTTCAAAAGCGGAGGCGGTGTATAAAAACATATATTCTGTCTCACCATCCAGCACAAAAGTGATAATCCCCCGCAAACGATAAGAAAGAAGGGTCAGCCCTGTCTCCTCTTTCACCTCCCGCAGCAGGCACTCCTCCGGTGTCTCCCCCGGCTCAAACTTACCGCCTACACCAATCCATTTTCCATGGTTGATATCCTGTTCTTTTTTCATCCGATGCAGCATCAGATAAGCATCGTTCTGCTCAATATAGCATAAGGTCGTATTTAACATTTTCTTTCCTTTCTTAATTTTTAGTCTGCCAGATGGTTCCCTGAACCACTTCTGACAGCATCCGCACAGGTGCATTCACTCTTCCGCTCATTCTTACCTGTCATCTTAATCGATTTCCAACCAAAAAGGAAGCTTTTCTTTTCAGACGTGCAAAGATTCTGAATTTTATATTGACAAATTGTTCTGCAGCACTATAATAAGAATATACATATGAATAATTGTTCATTTGTTCATTTAAAAATCTAAACCCCAAAAGAAAGGAAACCAGAAAAATGAAAAAGACCTACAAGATCGATGTGGACTGTGCAAACTGTGCAAACAAGATGGAGGAAGCAGCAAAAAAACAGCTGGCGTTAAGGACGCGACCGTAAACTTCATGGCACTCAAAATGATCGTTGAGTTTGAAGACGGGCAAGAGCCGAAAGCGGTCATGAAGGAAGTTTTGAAAAACTGTAAAAAAGTTGAGGATGACTGCGAAATTTTCCTGTAAACCACGCTTCGACGAAGCTGTAGAGGCATCTTTTAGTCTCCTGCATTCATTGGACAAGGGATTATCTTTTCCCTGTCTGCCATGCAATACAGACTAAATTCGGTAACATAAAAGGGAGATACAGTTATGAACAAAAAGCAGAAAAAAATGTTCATTCGCATCCTCGTCGCGGCAGCGCTGATGATTCTATTCTCTTATCTGCCGGTCGATGGATATCTTCGTTTCGGGCTCTTTATGATTCCCTATCTGGTCATTGGATATGATATCCTGAAAAAGGCCGGAAAGGGCATCCGCAACCGTCAGGTTTTCGACGAGAATTTTCTGATGGCGGTTGCGACGCTGGGCGCCATCCTGCTCGGCGACTACAGCGAAGGCGTAGCCGTGATGCTCTTCTATCAGATCGGGGAACTCTTTCAGAGCTATGCGGTCGGCAAAAGCCGCCGCAACATCAGCGACCTGATGGATATCCGCCCGGATTACGCGAATGTGGAGCGCGACGGTACCCTGGAAAAGGTCGACCCGGATGAGGTGGAAATCGGAACGACCATCGTCGTGCAGCCCGGGGAAAAGGTTCCGATCGACGGTATCATCCTGGAAGGAAGGACCTCACTCAACACCAGTGCGCTGACCGGTGAGAGCCTGCCCCGCGATGCTGCTGCGGGAGACGAGGTCATCAGCGGCTGCATCAATATGACCGGTATGATCCGGGTGCGCACAACAAAAGAATTCGGTGAATCTACGGTCTCAAAGATTCTGGAGCTGGTTGAAAATTCCAGTTCGCGCAAATCCAGATCTGAGAATTTTATCTCTAAATTTGCGCGCTACTATACCCCGGCCGTCTGCTATGGCGCTATCGCACTGGCGATCCTGCCGCCACTGATACGGATGCTGTTTCTGGGGCTGTCTCCGGAATGGGGTGACTGGATTTACCGTGCTCTGACGTTTCTGGTCATCAGCTGCCCCTGCGCACTGGTTATCAGCATCCCACTCAGCTTCTTTGCCGGAATCGGCGGCGCAAGCAATGCGGGCGTACTGGTCAAGGGCTCCAATTATCTGGAAACCCTTTCACAGACAAAATATGTGGTATTTGACAAGACTGGCACCATGACCCAGGGCGTCTTCGAGGTGAGCGGCGTTCATCACAGTTCACTGGCAAAGGAACAATTACTGGAATACGCAGCGCTTGCAGAAAGCGCCTCCTCGCACCCGATCAGCAAGAGCCTGCAACGTGCTTATGGAAAACCCATCGACCGCAGCCGCGTCTCGGATATCGAAGAAATCAGCGGCAACGGCGTAACAGCGAAAGTAGATGGAAAAACCGTCGCGGCCGGCAACGCAAAGCTGATGAATCGCCTTGGCATTGCCTACAAAGACTGCCACCAGGTCGGCACCGTTGTACATATCGCCATCGACAGACAGTACGCGGGGCACATCCTGATCTCTGACATTATAAAGCCAACGGCGAAGGAAGCCATACAGAGCCTCAAAAAAGCGGGTATTGCCAAAACCATCATGCTCACCGGCGACTCGAAACGTGTCGCGGAGCAGGTGGCGGCGGAGCTTGGATTTGATGAAGTGTACAGCGAGCTTCTCCCTGCCGACAAAGTAGCTAAGGTTGAGGAGCTTCTGGAAAAGAAAAAGGCGAACACTGAAAAGCTGGCATTTGTCGGTGATGGCATCAACGACGCTCCGGTGCTTTCCCGCGCCGATATCGGCATCGCAATGGGCGCCATGGGTTCCGATGCTGCCATCGAGGCCGCGGATATCGTACTGATGGACGATGACCCGCTCAAAGTGGCCAAAGCCATCCGCATTTCCCGCAAATGCATCCACATCGTCTACCAGAATATTTACTTTGCGATTGGCATCAAAGTAATCTGCCTGATTCTTGGAGCACTCGGCATCGCCAATATGTGGATGGCCATTTTCGCAGACGTCGGCGTCATGATCCTCGCCGTGCTGAACGCGATTCGGGCACTTTTTGTGAAAAAGCTATAACCACATAGCTATAAAACACATCTCTGCAGGGGAGGGCAGGCACATCCTCTGCAGGAAATCGAGCATTCAGGATAAAACACAGTGAAAGAAAGTGAAACCTTTATGTCTGAAAAAATATCTGAAAAGCACGCCGACTGCTGTGGTTGTGACGAGTACGAAGTTCATGAAAATCTGCTCCAAATCGTAAATGAAACTCTGCCGGACGAGACGACTCTCTACGATCTGGCAGAGCTGTTCAAGGTTTTCGGCGATTCCACACGCATCCGCATCCTCTATGTGCTGTTCGAGGCGGAGGTCTGCGTCTGCGACCTCGCCTCAGCACTGAACATGAATCAGTCCGCAATCTCCCACCAGCTGCGGATTCTGAAAACGAACCATCTGGTTAAAAGCCGCCGGGAAGGAAAATCCGTTTTTTACTCCCTCGCGGACGACCACGTGAGAACCATCCTCGCGCAAGGGGAAGAACATATCAATGAGATTTGATGGGTTCTGATAAGATCCACACCCATGGGCAGCAAAAATCGGGTAGTCGGAGAATACCCAGATGAACCAGGAAATACAGTCCGGAATCGTAACTGTGAAGGTACGAAACAATTACCGGAATCAAACAGGAGGAAACGTCCATGATAAACCGGGACGATATGCTGGAATTAACCAGAAGAATGACGCTTGCGAGGTCTTCCATCGACCGCATCGCGGGCGCTTATTTCGATGAGGAGGGTTATGTTGACGGAACCTTCAACACCCACTTTCTGAAGCTGGAGGCGCCGGAACGGAACAGACACATAAAAATCGCGAAGGATGTCCTCTTTTCCGAAACAAACACAGGTCTAAAGGATTACCGGATTCCGGCAGCCGCGAAAAAACCGGGCAGCCTCTGGCAGCTTCTGGATGGAATAAAGGAATGCGGCCTGAAAAATGATGCGTTTCTGGATATCCTGTATGAACTGATCGGAGAAGCTCATCATCCCGGCAGTCCATACGCGTTTCTGGTCTTTCACGGGCGCTATGATGTCCCACAGAAAGGAACAGACAGGGAATGGATGGAAGGTTCTGAGGAGGTCTATGAGTATCTGATCTGTGCGCTCTGTCCTCTATCCGGAGGCTACGAGGCTGACAGTCCGGAGTTTGGTTTCCTCTATCCAGCCTTCCGTGACCGCAGCTCTGACGAGCGATATGTCAATGTTTTTGAGGCAAATCCACAGCAGCCGCATACCAGTCTTACGCAGCTTCTAATGAAAACCGAGCCATCTAAAATTTCGCTTCGCGAAATGGCTCGGTCTGCGTCGCCAATCTTCGATTGACGACCTGTAATAAAAACCGGGCCATCTAAAATTTCGCTTCGCGAAATGGCCCGGTCTGCGTCGCCAATCTTCGATTGACGACCTGTATTATAAGCAGTGTGTTACTATTCACGGCGCAGCCTGACACTTGCTGTCAGGCTGCGCCACAACACGTTTCGTATGTGTGTTTCCACAAATATTATTTTTTCTTCTCTAATCCTCTTTTTACCGCCGGAGCGATCGATACAGACGGCTCATAATACGGAATCAATGTCGCCTGCAGCGCGTGGTAAAGATCAGATTTCCCTGGCCAGACGGTGCCGATCACCTGATTGTTCCGGTCAAGCTGGTGGAACCAGGAACCGTTCACATGATCCAGCACAGACGCATCAAGGTAACGCATAAACATTGCATAATCCTGCGCGTACTTTGCCTTGCCGGTCGCACGGTAAAGCACCGCGGAGGTGTTGATCGCCTCAGCAAGCGTCCAGTGCATGCGGTCATGTACGACTGGCTGACCGTTCCAGTCCGTCGTATAGACAATCCCAGACGCACCGTCTGCATTCCAGGCATCCTCTAGCGCCCGATTGTATAATTGTTCCGCTGCATCAATATATTTTTGTGGCTGACGCCAGTCCTCCCCCTCTGTCCCAATCCGCTCCTCAAACGCCGGAACCGACAAAGCCCACTGTGTAATCAGCCGCGCCCATTCGATGCCATGGCCAGGCGTCGCGCCATAAGGCTTAAACTGGTCGTCCGGACGATCCTTATTGCACTCCAGATCCGGCGTCCAGTCCTTTGTAAAGTGTTCTGGAATACGCCAGTTATTCGCGCTTGCCCATGCAAGCACATGATCTATAATCCGCTCGGCCCTCACACGATACACGTCATTTCCAATCACGTCCGCCGCGGCCAGGAAAGCTTCCACCGTGTGCATATTCGCGTTCAGACCACGGTAATCATCGAGAAGCGTCATTTCTGTATTCCAGGTGTCGCAGGCAAGCCCCTCTTCCTCATTCCAGAAGTAAGAATCATAGAAAATCAGCGCTTCTTTTAAAAGCTCCTGTGCACCCGGTCTCCCGGCAAGTTTCGCGGAGGATGCCGCCAGAATCACAAACGCGTGCGCATAGCACTGCTTGTCCGGCAAAATCTCGCCGTCCGCTGTCAGTCCCGGATACCAGCCACCGTATCTTGCATCATGAAGTTCCCCGCTAAGGCCTTTCAGCGCCGCGTCAACCAGTGCTTCACTTCCCTCATGCCCGAGCAGCGTGCCAATACTGTAGACGTGCGCCATACGGCAGGTAATCCAGGTCTCGCGGCCGCGTTCTTTCCACGGCGTCCCGTCATCCCCCAGATAGTAAGAGCTTCCTCCCGGTGAGGGAAACTGATGGCCGAACCGGAGAAGATCCTCGCGGATTTCAGCCAGAAAAGCTTTGTTTTCCTCTGTGTCAATCTGGTATTTTGCGTTTTCTTCGCACATGTTCATTCTCGCTCCTTTTCTATTACGCTCTATTACATTAGGAAACGACCTTCGTCGTTTCCTTTTGCGCCCTGTTTTTCTCATTCATTCTGCAAACAGCATCCGGCCCGCCATGTGTTCTTTCAGCGTAAAAACATCCGAACCATATTATCATTTATCTTCCTGTACGGCTGATAGCGCATCGGCAGATCCATCCAGAGTTTTTTATCAACGATACTCTTGTTATGGGAAAATGTTTCAAATCCCTTTTTCCCATGGTAAGAGCCCATGCCACTCTCGCCAAACCCGCCAAACCCCATCTCGCTGGTTGCCAGATGGATAACCGTATCATTGATACAGCCTCCGCCAAAACCGCATTTTGCCGTCACCATACGGGCGGCGCCTTTGCTGCGCGTAAACAGATACAGCGCCAGCGGATGCTCCATGGAATTAATCTTCCGGACGGCCGCATCCAGAGATTCGTACGTAAGCACCGGAAGGATCGGGCCAAAGATCTCCTCCTGCATCACCGCGTCATCAAAGGTGACTGCATCCAGCACAGTCGGTTCCATCCGCAGAGAATTCACATCCACACCTCCGCCGACAACCACCTTCGACGGGTCAACCAGCCCCCGGAGCCGATCAAAGTGCTTCTGATTGATAATTTTTCCATAATCCTGATTTTTCAGCGGCGACTCACCGAATTGTTTCCGAATCTGCACACGGATCTGGGCAATCAGTTCATCCTTAATCGCCGGATCACAGTAAATATAATCCGGAGCGACGCAGGTCTGACCGCAATTCAAAAATTTGCCAAACACGATCCGTTTTGCGGCAAGCTTCAGATTTGCGGTGCGATCTACGATGCAGGGACTTTTCCCTCCCAGCTCCAGCGTCACCGGAGTCAGATGAGTGGCCGCCTGCCGCATCACTTCCCGCCCTACTGATTTGCTTCCCGTGAAAAAGATATAGTCAAAATGTTCCCGCAGAAGGTACTGATTTTCCTCACGTCCACCAGATATCACAGCGACATAGCGCTCATCAAAGCATTCCCCGATCATCTTCGCGAGCAGAGCGCTCGTATTCGGCGAGTAAGCGCTCGGCTTTAAGACAACCGTATTCCCGGCTGCAAGGGCGTCTACCAGCGGCTCCATCGTGAGCAGGAACGGATAGTTCCAGGGACTCATGATCAGTGCTACGCCATAAGGGGAGGGCTTCGTAAAGCTGTGCGAACAAAACTGAGCCATAGGTGTCCTTACAGTCTTTTTATAATAGAATCGTTCCAATTCTTTCGCATCCATCAGCACTGGTACCGGATACAGAGGATTCGCTTCCCTGTCCGCGTAATACGCCATTTTCGGTATGTCTTCTTCCCAGATCTCCGGAATTATATCACCAATGCCAAAGCGCTTCTTCATATCTTTAATCGCCTGGATAAAAGCCTTTGCCGCCGTTTCCTCCGACGCATTCTCATCCGCGACACCAGCTACCACAGCCAGACGCGCCAGTTTTCCATACACACAGGAGCCATACTCCTCCAGAACCACCGGCAGTAAAACCGCATTCGCCAGGCCGTGCGGGACATTGTACTGGCCGCCAAGCGAGTGCGCAACCGCATGGACATAGCCAACATAAGATTTCGTAAACGCACAGCCCGCATAATAAGAGGCATGCAGCATATTTCTTCTCGCTTTTACATTCTTCCCATTTGTATAGGCTTCATCCAGATTTTCAAAAACCAGCTTCACCGCCTGTTCGGATTGTCTGCGGGTAGCCCTGGTCGTCGTATTGCCAATATAAGCCTCAACGGCATGGGTCAGGGCATCCATCCCGGTCGTAGCCGTGACAAAGGGCGGCAGGCTTAAAGTCACATTCGGATCAAGCACCGCATAGCGGGGAATCAGGCAGAAATCGTTGATCACATATTTATGTCTCGTCTCTGCGTCCACTATGACACACGCCAGCGTAGTCTCACTGCCGGTTCCGGCGGTCGTCGGCACCGCAATCAAAAGCGGGAGGCGTCCGTGTACATGCAGAATGCCCTTCATCCTGGCCAGAGACTGTTTCGGCTTCGCTACCCGCGCGCCCACAGCCTTCGCACAATCCATGCTCGAACCGCCACCAAATCCGATGATCGCCTCACAGAATTCCGCGTGATAAAGCGCCAGCGCCTCCTCCACATTCGCCGTCGTGGGATTTGCGTCTGTTTTATCATACATGGCATAGAAGATACCATTCTCCGTAAGCGCCCGTTCCAGATCCCCGGTAAGCCCCAGCTTCGCAATGCCGGGATCCGTGACAATCAGAACGCGGGTGCATTTTTTCTTCTTTAATAATTCAGAAAGCTGATCTGCCCGACCGATGATTTTCGGATTCCGATAAGGCAAAAGAGGCAGAGCAATTTTAAAGACAGTCTGAAACGCACGGCAATATAGTTTTTTCAGCCGATTCATAGGGCAGGACTCCTCTTCTATCATTCACGATTCTATCATCGTACCAGTAAAATGTGCGCTTGTCAATAAAGCAAATAAAAATCGAGCAGGAGGCGGCTTGCCGAATCCTGCTCGCCGCGCGAGCTGCGTCCGGCGACAGCCGGAAAATACCTCTCGCAGCCCTGTGCATCAAAAGAAAAAGGATAGAGGAGCCCCGTGCGCCTCTATCCTTTTCACTTTTTTATCGAAATAATGCTACATCTGCCGCACTGCGTCCGCCGCTATCCTCAGGACGTCTTCCGGCTGGATACCACGTCAAAGATAACCGCCACGAGCAGAACCGCGCCCTTTACGACATACTGCCAGGAGTCGCCAATACCCATGATGGACATTCCCATGTTAATCACACCGAGAAGCAATGCGCCGATGATTACGCCGCCGATCGTGCCGCTGCCACCGTACGCGGAGGCACCACCGATAAAGCAGGAGCCAATGGCGTCCATCTCAAAGGAATTACCGGTGGAACCATTTACCGAGCCGACACGTGCCAGGCAGAGCAGGCCGCACAGACCTGCGAGCAGACCCATATTCGCATAGGCAAAAAAGTAGACTTTGTTGGTGTTGATACCGGAAAGCTTTGTCGCTTTCTCATTGCCGCCCACCGCGTAGAAATACCGGCCAAATGCGGTTCTGGATGTAATGAAATTGTAAATCAGACAGATTGCCACCACCCATACCAGCATGACTGAAATACCCTTATACTGGCAAAGCAGATGGCAATACCAGAGCAGCAACACAGAAATGACTGCGGCACTGCCAAAGTCTGCGATGGCGCTGTTCTGGCGGTAACCTTTCTTCGCCTTGTTCGCACGGGAAGAAATCTTGCTATAGAAGATAATAATGACCGCAATCGCACCGATCACCATCGGGGAAAGAATGCGGCTGTCCGTATCCAGCCCCGGAATCTTGATATAAGCAGTAAAGATGTTCAGAAACGCCTTATTCTGGACGGATACGGTCTTGCTGTTAAGAACCAGACGGCCGAAGCCGCGGAACATAAACATACCGCCCAGCGTCGTAATAAACGGCGGAATCCGCATATAGCCAATCCAGAAGCCTTGCCAGATACCGGCCGCCAGGCCGATCAGGAGGCAGAGAAGAATCGTCAGATAAATGTTAAAACCCATATTTGAAATCAGTACCGCAGCGACACCGCCAACCAGACAGATCACAGAGCCGACGGACAGATCAATATTGCCTCCTGTCAGGATGCACAGCAGCATACCACAGGCCATACCCAGCACGTAGCCATTCTGCAGCATCAGGTTTGACATATTCTGCGCATAGAGCAGACGGCCGTCCGTCATAAAATAAAAGATAATAAATACAACGACCAGGGCAATTACCATCGTATATTTACGGATAAACGTCATCACATCAAGCTTGCCCGCGCCTGACGTTTCATTCTTATTTTCCATGAAAACGCACTCCCTTTTTCAATAATAGGGCTTTTCGAAAACTGCGTCAGCCCGCAGCGCTCATGATATACCCCATGATCTCCTCCTGCGTGGTGTTCTTTGCCTCTACCTCGCCGCAGAGTTCACCTTCGTTCATGATATAAATGCGGTCACACATACCGATCAGCTCCGGCATTTCCGAAGATATCATGATCACCGACTTTCCATTGTCAACCATCTGATTGATCAGACAGTAAATGTCATACTTCGCGCCAACGTCAATGCCGCGCGTAGGCTCATCGAGAATCAGGACGTTCGGTTCCGCAAACATCCACTTACCCAGAAGCGCTTTCTGCTGGTTGCCGCCGGAAAGATTTCCGATGATCTGCTCGATGGAAGGAGTTTTGGTACCCATCTCCTCCGTCATATCCTCTGCCGCTTTTTTCTCCGCTGTCGTATCAATCACGCCATTGTTACATACCTTGTCCAGACGGGCAAGCGTCGTATTGAAGTGGATGGATTCACCGAGAATCAGGCCGTTCGTCTTGCGATCCTCTGTCACATAGGCAATCTTGTTACGGATCGCCTGCTCCGGCGTCTTCAGGTCAATCTTCTTGCCTTCCAGATAAATCTCACCCGAAATATCCGTCCCGTAACTTCTGCCAAAAATGGACATCGCCAGCTCCGTCCGTCCCGCGCCCTGCAGACCGGAGAAGCCTACCACTTCACCCTTATATACCTTGAAAGAGATATTATCATCCACAATTTTTTCCGGATACAGTGGATGATGCACGGTCCAGTTCTTCACTTCGAGCCCGACTTCGCTGCTGACCTTGTGTTCCCGCTCCGGATATCGGTCATCCATCGCACGGCCTACCATGCCTTTGATGATACGGTCTTCGCTGAAGTCGTCCACGCCCTTTACCAGCGTCTCGATTGTGGATCCGTCGCGCAGGATGGTCGCCTTATCCGCGCAATAAATAATCTCGTTCAGCTTATGTGTAATAATGATAGACGTCAGGCCATCCTTTTTAAACTCTATCAGAAGATCGAGAAGCATCTTCGCGTCTTCGTCATTCAGAGAGGACGTCGGCTCATCCAGAATCAGCAGTTTCACGTTCTTCGAGAACGCTTTCGCGATCTCGACCAGCTGCTGCTTGCCAGTACCAATATCCTTAATCAGTGTCTGCGCGGATTCATGCAGCCCGACCTGCCGCATATGTTTCTCAGCATCACTGTAGGTCTGATCCCAGTCGATCACGCCAAGCCTGTTTTTTTTCTCATTCCCCAGAAACATATTTTCCCCGATCGTAAGCAGAGGAATCAGGGCCAGCTCCTGGTGGATAATAACAATTCCTTTTGCCTCGCTGTCTCTCAGTGTTTTGAACTGGCAGAGTTCTCCATTATAGTAGATCTCACCATCATAGGTGCCTGCCGGATAGATACCGGACAGCACGTTCATCAGAGTCGATTTTCCCGCACCATTCTCACCGATCAGTGCGTGAATCTCGCCGCGCTCTACGACCAGATTCACATCATCGAGCGCCTTTACTCCCGGAAACTCTTTGGTGATGGATTTCATTTCCAGAATAATGTCACCCAAAAGACTTCCTCCTTTCCAATCACATCTGAGACCGGACAGTCCGCCCGCCAAGCTGCAGGCTGTTTCCCCATCCAGTACCGAAAGGGCGGGACAGTCACGCCCCCGCCCTTCTTCAGGTTAGAGTAAACGCTGTATCTCGTTTACTTTTCTCGCTGGATTTCATTCTATCTTTCAATAAATGCGATTACTCTACCGCTGTCAGATAGCCATCCTCGCCCATCTCATACAGTCCGGTGTCAACCAGTTCTTCAAGATTGTCCGCTGTGATAACGCTCGGGACAAGCAGGAAGGACGGGCATACATTGCCGTCAGAAGTCTCATAAGACTCGGTGTCATACGCGCACTCGATCTCAAAGGTATCGCAGAGGGATGCATCAATAGTCTCGCCGTTCAGAACTGCCTCCGCAAGAGCCAGGGTAACGATAGACTCGTTGCTTACATTCTTGTAAACCGTCATGGTCTGAATGCCGTCAACGATGTTTGCAAGGTTCGCGACATCGCCGTCCTGACCGGTGATAATTACGGTATTGTCTCCCGCATAGTCAGAGGTGATGCCCTGCGCTACGCCGAGAGCGGTGGAGTCGTTGGAGCAAAGCCATACATCAAGCTGTGTGCCATCTGCATAGTAAGAACCAAGAATGTTCTGTGCTCTCTCAAGAGCGGTCTGGGTATCCCACTGATCCGTTGCGACAGAATCAAAACCGGTCTGACCGGAAACAACGACCAATGTGCCTGCGTCAATGTACGGCTGAAGGACATCCATTGCCCCCTGATAGAAATAGCCTGCGTTGTTGTCCGCCGGGTCGCCTGCGGTGATTTCCATATTGTAAGTAGCATCGCCTGCATTCTCCAGATCCAGGGTCTCAACAATGAACTCGCCCTGCAGAGTACCTACCGTATAGTTGTCAAACGATACATAATAGGATGTCGCGTCATTCATGATCAGGCGGTCATACGCGATCACCGGAATCTCACTCTCAGCTGCCTCGTCCATAACCGTATTCAGCGCTTCGCCATCAACAGCCGCGATGATCAGGATATCAACATTGTCTGCCAGAAGATTCTGGATATCACTTACCTGCTGAGAAGAATCGTTATCGGAATACTTCAGCTCAACCGTATAGCCCGCATTCTCAAACTGCTCTTTCAGATACTCACCGTCACGGTTCCAGCGCTCCAGAGACTGCGTCGGCATGGAAATACCGATTACCTGCGCCTCTTCCGCCGCTGCCGGTACGGAGATTGCCCCGAATGCCATCACTGCCGTCATCGCAACTGCCAGTTTTTTTAATTTCATGTTTTTACCTCCATTCGTTTTGATGGTTTCCCGCATATGTTCCGCCCTGGCCGACAGCCCGTATCGTAGTTCCACGTACATTCTGCGTATGAAGTGCAAGACCTTCCGATACAATATACCAATCTTGTCTTTGCCATTCCACGAATCAATGTGCGAATTGACCATGTCCTTTGATGTCTGCATCATACCACATATACAGGTTGACGAAAATAGAATCTCTTGCCTTAAAACTGTATTTTTTTATAACGATCTCTCACCGTTTGCCGGAAAACTGGACATTTTTGCTTTTTCAGCACTTATTCACAAATAATTGCTGAAAATTCAAAATGTTTTTGACGTTTCCCCGGCAGCGTGATAAAATGTTTCCCATGAAAAAGACATCCTTCACAATTTCGGTTATTTTTATCTTCTGCGTCCTGATTCTGGCTGCCGTCTGGTCCTATTTCCAGAACACGCTGGACGCACTTGATCCCTCCGGCACCTCTGCCTCTGAGGTCTACGAGCGGCACTATGTCCTGATCCCGGATGTAGAAAATTCCGTCTTATGGCAGAAAATCTACGAGAGTGCAGTCCAGGAAGCAGCAGCCAGCAATGCGTACGTTGAGTATTTAAGCCAGGATACCAGTTCCTCCTATACAATGGCGGATTATCTTCGTATCCTGATTGCGGCAAAAGTAGACGGCATTATCCTGAAACCAGACGGTACGGAGGAGGTCCGGGATCTGATCGATGAGGCCGTCGATAACGGCATTCCGGTGGTCACAATACTGGAAGACGACTCAGAAAGCCAGCGCATCAGCTATGTGGGATTAAACAGCTATCAGCTCGCTGATACCTACACCGAATACGCGCTTTCTCTACTGGGCGGTAAAAGCGGCACCATCATGATTTTACTGGACGCTGAGTCGGTCAACCCGATCCAGTCACTCGCTGCCTCACAGCTCACACGCTACATCGAAGAACAGAAAGCAGATGGGCAAGAAATCAGTGTTTCCCTATATTATCTGGAAAACACGACAGACTTTGACTACGATGAGGGCATCCGGAATCTGATTGTCAGCTACTCTCCGCTCCCGGAGCTGCTGATCAGCATGGACGAGCTGCTGACGGAGTGTGCCTATCAGGCACTGATTGACTACAACGAAGTCGGAAATACCAGCCTGATCGGATTTTATTACTCCGACCAGATTCTGGAAGCCATCGAAAGAGGGATCATTCCCGTTACCCTGGTAGTGGATACCAGCGAAGTCGGCAGGTACAGCATTGAAGCACTTGAAGAGTTCCACGAGCTTGGACATGCCAGCAGCTACTACAGTGTTACACTCAGCCTGATCACGCAGGACAATGTCGCGGACTACCTTACCGCAACGCAAGAGGAGGGTGCAAATTGAAAAAAAAGAATCCGCTCTCCCGTCTCACCTCCATCCAGACACGCATCAGCGCGGTGATGATCATCGCTATGATCTTTGTCCTTGGCATCAACCTTTTCCTGATCAATGAAATCAACACCGCAGTCGGACGGATCGAATCAGTATATACCAGCAACGTTTCGATCAATACGCTCTCTGACACCTTAGATCTGATTCAGGAAAATGTCTACGATTATCTGAACACCAAAAGCAGCCAGGCGCTCGAAAACTACTACAATTATGAACAGGAATACCGGGCGCTCCTGGAAGATCTGAATGAAGATGTCACCGGCAATGAGATCCTGCTGCTGGAAAAAAACATTCGCAATATGTCTGAGTCTTACCTGGAGCAGACTGCCCTCACCGTACAGGCCAAGCGGGGACGCAACGTCGAGCGTTACAAAGAGGCTTATGCCAAAGAGACCCAGCTTTACGAATACATCAACACCTATATTTACCGGCTCAATAACCTGCTCTTCCACGAAAACTCGACCAGCTACCAGACGCTGCTTTTGTCTATGAGTGTGCTGGAGCGGGGAAGTCTGATCATCATGGTGGTCGTATTTGCCATCTGCATTCTGATTATCATGCTTTTTGTGCACGATATGATCCGCCCGCTGACGGTCCTCTCCTCGACCGCGCATGAGGTGGCCAGCGGCAATCTTGACGTTCCTTTGCTCCCTGTCATATATGAGGATGAGGTCGGCGTGGTGACGCGCGGTTTCAACCAGATGCTCGCCAGTATCCGTGAATACATTGACCGGCTTCGCGAGAGCATGGAAGCAGAGGCACAGATGAAAGAGCGCGAGCTTTTGACAGAAACGCATTTAAAAGAAGCACAGCTCAAATATCTGCAGGCGCAGATCAACCCGCATTTTCTGTTCAACAGTCTGAACGCAGGCGCACAGCTTGCCGCCATGGAGGATGCGGAGCAGACCAGTGTTTTTCTGGAGCGGATGGCAGATTTCTTTCGCTATAACGTCCGCAAGATGTCCGGCGACGCTACCTTGCTTGAAGAAATCGAATCCGTAGACAATTACATCTACATTTTAAACGTACGCTTTGCCGGGGACATCACTTATGAGAAGGATATTCAGGCGAACATTGAAGACATCCGGGTACCGAGCATGGTGCTGCAGCCCATCGTAGAAAATGCCGTCCAGCACGGCATCCACGATTGTATGGAAAACGGCCGCATCACACTGACCGTACGTCTTTCCTCTTTTGCCGATTCTTCTCCGTCAGAAAAGGACATGCTTGAAATTATGGTTCGTGACAACGGCGTCGGGATGACACAGGAAAAAATCAGAGAGGTTCTGGAAGGGCGCAGCGTACCAGAGGATGAGGAATCACATTCCACGGGGGTCGCAATGTCCAATGTGATCCATCGTCTGGAGTTATATTATAATAGAAAGAATCTGCTTCGAATCGAAAGCGGCGGACCAGGCTGCGGCACACAGGTCATCATTTTGCTGCCAGTGCAGGATACCCAGTCTTACGCAGGCACCGATCACAATGCAGCATTGGCAGACACAGACAGGGAGGAAGAATCATGTATCGAATCTTAATCGCTGACGATGAGGGACTCATGCTGGAATCCCTGAAAAAAATCATCCTCAGCCAATACGGGGACAGCTGTGAACTGGAAACAGCAAAAACCGGCCGCGCAGTCATTGAAAAGGCAGAAAGCTTCCACCCGGATATCGTCTTTCTGGACATCCAGATGCCCGGCATCAATGGCATCCAGGCCATGAAAGAGATCCGCAAATCCAATACAACTGCACTGTTCTACATCATTTCCGCCTATGACAAATTTGACTACGCCAAAGAAGCGATTGATCTGGGCGTGGAAAAATATCTGACGAAGCCCATTACGCGAAAGACCATTCTTTCTGTCGTAGAGGAAGCAATGCGAAAAGTGGACCACAGCCGGACACAGCGCCGGACACAGCTCGAGGTACAGGAAAAGCTTGAAATCATTGTTCCCGTGGTCGAGCAGAGCATCATCACCAATCTGCTCTTCCAGACGGAGACACAGGACATCAGCTACTACCTCCAGCTTCTTGACCTGGAAGAACCATACGGCTACATCATGGTTATTCCCTTTGGCTCCGATTATGAAAACGGGCAGCTTTACAGCCCGGTGCGCGTAAGCGTGCAGGCACAGGATTTCTATCCAGACTTTCGGGAGATTGTCAAAGAAGCCTTTTCCTGCGTCGTTGGTCCCATTATCTCCAACAGTGTGGTTCTGCTGATTCCCCATCGCGAAGAGAGTGTCTCTTACGAGGAACGCATCCAGATCGTAGAAAACGCGCGCCGACTCGCCTCCAGGCTGGAGGAACGATTACAGGCCCGCTTCCGCATTGGCATCGGACGCGTCCGCAAAATGGAAGACCTGCAATACTCTTACCGGGAAGCGCTCCGCTCTCTTAGCAGCAGCAAGAGCCATGTCATCCATGTAGAGGATCTGCAGCCAAGCGGTATTTACAAGGAAGAATTCCCAGCGGAAACCGAGCGCAGGATATTTCGTTCGGTCAAGGCGGGAAATACCGCCGCCATGATCGTGGAACTGAATCAGTTTTTTAACTGGATGATCCAGCACTACCCGGAGGACCGCGACAGTATCTGTCTGAAAGTACTGGAGTACATCATATGGGCGGAGCGTACCGCCTTTGAATCCGGTACCGTGAACTACAGCTTCCGCGACCGCAAAGATTACCTGGCCACAGCTACTTCTTTTGCAGATTACGAATCCCTGCGCCGCTGGTTTATTGAAAAAATGACGGCCGCCTGCGACACCATCCACGACTACCGGGAGTCTCAGTCGGACTCTGTTGTAAAAAAAGCACAGGCCTACATCCAGGAGAATTACAGTCATGACATTTCCCTCGATGATGTATCCCGCGCCGTTAATATCAGCCCCTATTATTTCAGCAAAATTTTTAAGGACGAGGCCGGGGAAAATTTTATTGAGTATCTGACGCGCGTGCGGGTGGAAAAAGCAAAAGAGCTCCTGGAAAAGCCCGATCTGAGTATCAAGGCAATCAGCTCCCTTTGCGGCTACTCCGACCCGAATTATTTCAGTCGCCTTTTCAAAAAACAGACCGACATGACACCGCGGGAATACCGGATGAAATACAGCGGATAACGGCTCCGGTGGATACTGAAACACACGAGAACCGATGGACAAATTCTGTAATCTGTCATAAGAATGACAGGAAAGGTTAAAAATATGCGTCGAAAAGCTTTTTACCTGTTCTTTCTCCTTTTTTTCTCTCTCCTGCTGGCCGGCTGTTCGGAATCAGAAGTCCAGACACAGACCGAAGAGACACAGGAGGAAACACGCATCCAGATTGGTCTGAGCTTTGACTCTTTTGTGATTGAGCGCTGGCTGCGCGACCGCGATATGTTTGTCTCTACCGTGCAGAGCCTCGGGGCAGAGGTAAATGTTCAGGTGGCAGGTGGCAGCGTGGAAGAGCAGATTTCACAGATTGAATACTTTATAAAAAAAGAAATGGACGTGATCGTGATCATTGCAGTGGATGGCGATGCCCTGCGCGATGTTGTCAATGAAGCGCTTGAAGCAGGCATCCATGTCATCTGCTATGACCGTCTGATCTCCGATGTGGAGGCCGACCTGTTTATCTCTTTTGACAACCGCCAGGTCGGCGTCCTGATGGCAGAAGCACTGATGGATGCCTGTCCGGATGGCGGAAATATCTTTGCCATCTATGGATCCCCGACCGATCTCAATGTCGATGACGTGATCGATGGTTTCACGAGCACCCTGGAAGGAAGTGCGCTTACGGTCGTCTATTCCGCTTACTGTGACAACTGGCTGGCCGAGCTGGCATTTGACTATGTGAACGAAGGTCTGGCGGTCACTTCGGATATTGTCGGAGTCATGTGCGGCAACGATGATCTCGCCAGTCAGGCAATCAAGGCGCTCTCAGAAAGTCAGCTTGCCGGCCATGTGGCAGTCGTTGGCCAGGACGCAGAGCTCTCCGCCTGCCAGCGCATTGTAGAAGGGACACAGGAAATGACAGTTTACAAAGCAGTGGAAGAAGAAGCCATGGCCGCTGCCACCCTGGCGGTTGCCCTCGCAAAAGGGGAAGACATCAGCGAAAGCTCCTGCGCATATCCGGTAGACGAAACCATTGCATCCGGCGCGTACGAGATCCCCTACTACAAGCTGGATCCCGTCGCGGTAACCGTCGAAAACATTGACGAAGTCATCATCGCCAGCGGCTTTCACTCCAATGATGACGTATATCTGAATGTACAATAATCCATAAAGAAAGGAAAGCTTCACACACCATGACTCTTCAGCAGCTTCTCTACGCAGTCACAATTGCAGAAATGAAATCCATGAACAAAGCAGCCGCCTCTCTCTATGTCTCGCAGCCGGCGCTCTCTGCCGCGATCCGGGATCTGGAAGAGGAGCTCCACACAGAGCTGTTCATCCGCTCGAACCGCGGCATCATCATCACACCGGAGGGCGCGGAATTCCTGCGCTATGCACGGCAGATGACGGAGCTTCAGAGAATGATTGAAGAGCGTTACACGGGTCAGGCCGCAAAGAAAAAATTCAGTGTATCAACCCAGCACTACTCGTTCGCGGTCGAAGCCTTTATTGAGCTGGCGAAAAAGTTCGGCATGGATGAATACGAGTTTGCGGTACATGAGACAAAAACCGCCGAAGTCATTGCGAACGTACGAAATTATCGCAGTGAAATCGGCGTACTCTACCTGAATGAGTTTAATGAAAAAGCATTGCGAAAAATATTTCTTGAGAACGAGGTAGAGTACACCTTCCTTTTTCAGTGTGGCATCTCCGTCTACCTGTACAAAAATCACCCCTTAGCTGACCACCAGAGGATCGCCTTTGAGGAGCTGAAGCCCTACCCCTGCCTCTCCTTTGAGCAGGGGGAGAACCATTCTTTTTATTTCGCCGAAGAGGTTTTAAGCACCTGTGAGTACAACCGGATTATCAAAGCGGACGACCGCGCCACCATGCTGAATCTCATGGTTGGCCTGAACGGCTACACGCTCTGCTCCGGTATCATCTGCGAGGAATTAAACGGCGATCAGTATACTGCTATTCCTCTGGATACAGAAAACCGGATGGATATTGGCTACATCAAGAGAAAAGGAATGCCGCTTAGCCACCTCGGCGAGCAATACCTGGAGCTTTTAAAAAAATATGATACCAGCGAAAACCCCTGCAAGCCATGGCATCTGACTCTTTCGTCGCCTGGAGCCTGTGAGGGAACTGCCCTCTGAGCCTTTACACCGCCTCCATCGCAGCGTTCGCCAGATGGCAGTAGGTATAGCCATCCGTATCTACGTATGTTTCAAATGTCCCCTGCACCAGAATCTCCGTATTATCCTCCGGATACTCATCCGGATAAGAATGGCTGCCATCGCCCCAGACAAATTCCAGCCCCTGTGCGCAGCAGGCAGTCGCGTCCGAGATCAGACAGTAATAATAATACTGGTCGGTCGCCTCATAATAGCTGGCGTAATAGGTACCTGACATACGGAAGGTTTTTCCTACATAGTCGTCTGGATTGTAAACCATCTGGTAAACAATCGCATATACCATATCGCTGCTCATCTCGGTCAGATCATAATCCACATCACCAGTAACCTTCGTATCCGATGTATTTGAGACAGTCGCGGTACCTTCATCCGCAGAATCTGCCGCCTCATCCGCAGAAGCCTCTGCACCTTCGTTCGCAATCTGCGAGCTGATCACCTCATCAACGGATGCGCTGGCACTGGTCGTATTCGAGCGATTTGCGCTGCCATCGCTGCCGCAGCCGGTTATGAGAAGACATGCCGCCAAAAACAGAGCCGATAATTTTTGAATTTTCCTCATAGATTCTACCTCCTGAATGATTTCTGCAAATATCCATACTATGTTATCTGTTCCAAACGGCAGGCCGCCTGAAACAATTCCTGAATTCTTTCATCACCAGATGCTCACTTTTTTACAAACCCTGCAAGGCAGGAAATACCAAACGCCACAATATCCGCCGCGACAATCGTGGAGCCGACCGGCGTCCCGGCAAGGATGGAAATTAAAATCCCGGCGGATGCGCAGACCACAGAGAGAATCGCGGAACAGATGGTCACAGAGAGAAAGCTTTTAAACATCCTCATGGCAGAGAGAGCCGGGAAAATGATCAGCGCTGAGATCAACAGCGACCCCACCAGGTTCATCGCCAGCACAATAATGACGGCAATAATCACAGCCAGCACCAGATTATAGAGCCCGGCATTGGTACCGGTAGCCCTGGCAAAGCCATCATCAAAGGTGATCGCGAAAATCTTATTGTAAAAGAAAACAAACAGAATCACCACGAGGATGGACAGAATCACACACGCCCAGACCTCCTGAACGGTCAGCGTCAGAATCGAAGTCGAACCAAACAGAGTCGTACACACATCACCAGAGATGTTTGAGCTTGTAGAGAACAGGTTCAGCAGCAGATAACCGATCGCCAGTGCGCCCACAGAAATCATCGCCACCGCCGCATCGCCATTGATTTTGCTCTTCCTACCGCCACACAAAAGCAGAATCGCGCACAGGATCGTGACCGGCAGGACAAAGAGCATATCATTTGTAATATTCAATACCCCAGCAATCGCCATCGCGCCAAACGCCACATGGGAGAGACCATCCCCGATAAAGGAAAAGCGCTTCAGGACAAGTGTGACTCCGAGCAGGGAAGAACACAGTGCGATCAGGACGCCGACGATCATCGCGTACTGCACAAAGGAATACTGAAAATACATCGCTATTTTTTCCGCAAAGGCCGTCATTGCCTCTCACCTCCCGCCATCAGAGCGTACACCTTGCCAATGTCACTCTTTAAATACTCTTTTTTTGTACCATAAAACCAGGTATGGCCGACATGCAGAATATGGCTGGCAAACGTAATCGCCGCCTGCATATCATGCGAAAACATGATAATGGTCATTTTTTCCTTCCGGTTCAGCTCTTTGATCAGATTGTACATCTGCGCCGTCACCTTTGGATCAAGGCCGGACACTGGTTCATCCAAAAGCAGAACCCGATCTGCCGCGCAGAGCGCCCGCGCAAGCAGTACACGCTGCTGCTGTCCGCCGGAAAGCTCCCGGTAACAACGGTTTGCAAGCGGCACAATGTCCATCTTCTCCATTGCAGACTGCGCGGTCTTTTTTTCTTTTTTTCCATAAAAAGGCCGTATCCCGCGGCTTCCCTGGCAGCCGGAAATCACAATCTCCCGTACAGACGCAGGAAAATCACGCTGAACCAGCGTCTGCTGTGGAAGATAGCCGATCTGGTTCTGTACCAGGCCATCTCCAAACGTAATTTTTCCGCTAAGCGGCGGCTGCAACCCGAGCAGTGTCCGCATCAGCGTGGATTTACCAGAGCCATTCTCACCAACAATACAAAAATAATTTCCTTCCCGTATGGAAAAGTTCAGATTCTCTGCAATCGCTCTCCCCTCATATCCGAGCGTCAGATCCTGACAGGTTATAAGCGCCACTGTTATATCCTCCTCACTGGAAATATGGATTTCCGTCATTTCCTGGAAAAGCGTCCTCCAACGGAACCATCCGCTTTTCCTTATCGTAATAGTGCGAAACCGCTGCCTGTAATTTACTGTAACGCCTGCGCCAGCACATCCAGATTGTCTTCCATAATGGAAAGGTAGTCCGCTCCTTCTTTCAAATCCTGCGACGTGATCGACTGCATGGAATCAAGAGTCAGAACTTCCTGAGTCTGCGAAGACGTGCACGAAATAATCGTCTGTGCAATCTTGCCATCTGAGCTTTCGATCGTCATCACATAATTCAGCCCCAGCTCATCTATCTTTTCCGCAAGAAAGGTGATGGTCTCAAAGCTTGCTTCCGACTCCGCAGAACACCCCGAAAATGCTGCATAATAAGTAAGAGCATAGTCCTCCGTCAGATAACGGAATGGGAAACGGTCGCCAAACAGCAGAGTTGTCACAGAGGCGCCATCAACCACCGCCTGATATTCCTCATCCAGCGCTGCCAGGTGGGACATGTATTCCTCCACGTTAGCCGCGTAAAGCTCTGCATTGTCCGGGTCAATGCCTTCCAGAGCTTCCGCGATCGCCTCACAGAAGACCTGTGCATTTTTCAGAGAAAGCCATACGTGCTCATCGTACTCTGTTTCCCCTTCTTCTTCCTCCCCGTCTTCCGTCTCCATGCCCTCAACGGTCTCCTCTTCTACCGCCGAATCCCCCAGGATTTCCAGAAGATTCAGCACGACCATATCTTCATTGACTGCTTCCTGCAGCACGGCATCCACCCAATCGTCCGATTCACCGCCGACATAGATGAAGAAATCACAGTTTGACACCGTCAGGATGTCCTGCACGGTCGGCTGATAATTATGCAGGTCTGCGCCACTGTCAAGAAGCAGGGTCAGCTCCGCATTTTCTGCCTGTTCGCCAAGAATCTGCTGTACCCAGTCATATTCTGGAAAAATCGTCGCAACAATCTGAATAGACTTCTCAGACACATCCGCACAGGCAAAATTCCCCATGCAGACACACAGAAACGCTGTCAAAAACAGAAACGATATGTATTTTTTCATTTTAAAACCTCCATCAATAAGGCATCGGAAATGTCTAAACTCCAGCCCATTTCATGCCTGTAAAAACAAAAGCAACATAAAAAAGCGTACAGCAAACAAAAGTCAGATATAACACTGCCAAAAAATAAACAGCAGACTCATGAGCCACGCCAAAATACGCCCCGGAGGTTTTATTCAATTATTCATTCGGATTTTTTGACTGATAAGCGAAGTGTCTGCTGCCCAAAGAGCCGCAGACATAAGAATTGCCATAGAAAATACAGCCGTCAGCAGAATCCCTGCTCCCGATATCGTGTCTGAGCTGATCTGCCGCACCGCGTGCTCCGCCTGCGTAATCACCGCGCAGACCGGGCAGTCCCTGCCCGTACAGCTATGGTTTCTGCAGGCAGAAATACAGGAAAAGGAAAAAAATACTGCGAAAAAGCAAACAGCCGCTATCAAGACAGCAACGATCTTTGTCTTTTGGTCTGTTCTCTTCGTCAGCATTGTATTTTCTCCTTTCATCAGACTTAGGGTAACTCTAGCACACCCCTTTTGCGTTGTCAAGACAGACAGGAAGCAATTCTTGTGAAAGTATTGTGAAAGGTTACTATTCACGGGGTGGAGAAGACGGACTGAGATTTTGAACTTTCGTG
>JAJBUL010000100.1 GCA_020860365.1 Clostridiales bacterium
ATTATCTCATGGATTCCGAAAGCTGTAAAACCGCTGGATTATTCATCGCTTACTGACTGTACAGCCGAGGGTGAGGGCAGCTCGCTGTTTGTTGGCAGTTTTGTCGTTTCTGTCTTTGTGATCTGCCAGATTTTTGATTACTTCGTATTTCCTGTTTTCATTCAATGTAAGCTTTACCTTTCTGATAATGATTTCCTCCTGTCAGATATTAGCAGGAAGATTCTACCACATTTTGGACATTTTCTCTTGTGGTTTATAAGGACATTATCATAAATGGTTTATAAAAATCTATGCGGAATTAAAAAAAAGACTTGCATTTTCCACATGTTTTCTATATAATAAATTTTACTTGCTTCGATGGCTCAGTTGGTAGAGCGACGCACTCGTAATGCGTAGGTCGTGGGTTCGAGTCCCATTCGAAGCTCTGGCGATTAAAATCCCTTCTTATTGTAAGACGGGATTTTTTTTATGCACAGGGGCGCGTAAGGAAATTTTGCAGCTTGCGCTGCACGCGCCCCGCGCAGCGAGCAGGAGGCGCAAAAGTTGACTCCTGCTCGATCGCAGGGGCGCGTCTGCAAGAACATATATTATATATCATACTTGATTTTCCTGTGAAACAATTGACGAACAGCTGAAAATGGCTTACAATAGGATCATATAAAATTTACAGGAGGTATTTTGTATGGCAGATATGTTTTATGCCAGGGGAGCAGGCAACAACGGTTACATCAAAAACCTTGAGGTTCTTGATTTCAATGACTGGAACGGCAAAAGCGGTGCTTTCCAGATGCAGGTCTACCGGACCGCTGAGGGAAGATATTATCTCTACGGTTCCTGTTTCGGCGGCACACAGAATGGTGTTCTGATTGCAGACATTACTGATCCGGAGCACACCAGGTTTGTGAAACATTTACAGCTTCTTGACCCGGAGGAGTATCCGACTACTTCCACGCCGAAGATTCAGGTGGCGGACGACCTTCTGATCTGCGCGATGACCGCGGGTTCCGGTCCCGGCGCACTGGTAAATCAGAGTGAACTGATGGACATGAAGTGTCAGGCAGGCATCCAGATCTGGAGCCTGAAGGAGGATCCGGAGAATCCGAAGTATCTGGGATACTGGGACTGCGGTGTGCCGCATTCGATCGGCGTACACCGCTTCATGTACAACGGGGGGCCTTATGTGTATCTTTCCTGCGAGAGTATGCGTTTTGAGGGCATGATCATGCGTATCGTAGACATTTCTGATCCGTCCAATCCCCGTGAGGTGGGCAACTGGTGGTCGCCGGAGCAGTTCGTGGACGGTTACTGCGGCAGAACAGTCGATCACCACGCGGGACATGTTCCGTCCTTTATGGATAAGGGCTGGATGCACGGACCGCCATTCCGCCGCGACGACGGCATCATGTTCTGCGGCTACTGCGGAGACGGACTCTATGTACTGGATTGTACGGATGTGACCCGTCCGCGGGCAATCGGACAGCTTCGGTTCATGCCGCCATTCTCCAGCCATCTGGCCGGTGCGCGCACCCATACGGCGCTGCCGCTTCCGGGACGTGATCTGGTTGTCGTGACCAACGAGGGCGAGCGCTTCCAGTTTTTCCCGAAAGGATCCATCACCGAAGCGCAGGCAATGAACAACCTGCATATGGTTGATGTGCGTGATCCGTCCAAACCTACTCTGATCGCGGAATTCCCGTATCCGGAAGTCCCGGAGGATTTCCCCTATCCGAACTTCAACGTGATGAACCTCGGGTGCCAGGGACCGTTCGGACCGCACAACCTGCATGAACCCATGAGCAGCAAGCCGTGGCTGGAGCAGCGCGGAGACCGGGTATACTGCTGCTATTTCGCGGCAGGGCTGCGCATCTTTGATGTTTCCGATCCTTACTATATAAAAGAACTGGCTTATTTCATTCCGCCGAACCCAAACAAGGATCCGAAGGATTCCTTCTTCCCCGAACTTCCGGGACCTCGCAATGCGATGACGGAGGACTGCTGTGTAGATGACAGAGGTTATATCTACGTGACATGCTTTGACGACGGTTTCTATGTACTGAAACGCACCGGAGCCGCAGACAACTGAGAAATATCTCACTGTTTCATAACAGTTTTCCTTTGAACCGGACGCTCGGCTGCACGGTCAGCCGGGTGTCCGGTACGTTTTTACAGTTTTGCAGCTTTTTTATTTCCCTTATTTTTCCTGCCGCCATTTGTACTCCGTCGTCCGGCGGCCATGGCCGTTCTTCTCTGGCAGGGTCTGATCCGTCCGAAGATCCCTCTCCTGCCACTTCATTTCCTTCCGGCGCTCTGCTGCCTCCTTCTCTTTCAGGCATTCTTCATCCAGTTCATAGAAGCTGTCGCCGTCATATATAATTCTTCTCATAACGATTCCTTTTTTGTCGATATCCCCTGCCGTTTATTATATGAATTTACTCATTTTTTGGAATATCCGGACAGCCGGAACATAAAATATATTGAAACTGTTCTGAATGCTAGTACATCGTCTTCCAAATAGCTCGACTTTAGACGCAGAATGAATTTTCATATGCAAGACGGAAGAAGGAGGCGTAGCGGTGGCTACGTCGACTGATGACAACGAAGCAGATGGAAATTCAGGCAAGTATAAAGTCGAGATAATTTGGAGACGAGGTACTAGTACCTCGAATATTAAGTATTCGATACACTGGATTTAACCCGGAACATTCCGTCACGAACAGGACATGAAGATACCGTAAACAAACGTAAGCGATGAATAATCCGGCGTATATAAAGCTTCCGTCACCAAGTAGGAAG
>JAJBUL010000176.1 GCA_020860365.1 Clostridiales bacterium
CTGAATATCCAGGTTGACCCTTCGCGGGTGGACGTCAACGTCCATCCGACCAAGATGGAGGTGCGCTTTGCCGACCAGAACTTTGTCTACGAGCAGGTGTACAACGCAGTCAAAGAAGGGCTGATTCACCGGGAACTGATTCCGGAATTTACGATTGATAATAAAACAAAAACTGAGAAGCGGATGAACGCTGATATCCCTGCTTCGGATTCAGAAAAAGCGACAACCGCGCCGGACGATGCTTTCACTCAGACAGTGACGGCCCGAAGCGGACTAGCGCAAGGAAGGAGCCCTGAAAACTCAAGTGAGAAAGCGCAGCAGACCACCAAACATTTCCGCTATCCGGAACCGTTTGAAAAAGTGCGCAGCCAGCTGTTAGCAGAATCGACAAGTCCTTATGAACCGAAGTACCCGGGGCATTCTGCGGCCGCCACTGATTTTCGTATGCCTGAAAAAAAACCTGGCGTTTTAAAACCTGTTACAGGAACTATTTTGAACGGTACAACAGAAGCCTCTGCTTCGTCCAGTTCTGTTTCGGAGCAGCCGAAAAATGACGAGAACACTGGTATGGGGGCGGATTCGGAAGCTCCTTTGACGGAACATCCAGAGCAAAATGCAGGTGCTCCAACGGGAAAGCCCGTACAGATGGAACTCTTTGACGATAAGCTTTTAAGTGAGCAGAATATCAAACGCCACAAGCTGGTCGGCCAGGTCTTCGATACTTACTGGATTGTGGAGTTTCAGGATAACATGTATATCATTGATCAGCATGCGGCGCATGAGAAGGTGCTTTATGAGCGCTTTATGAAGAATCTCGCCGAGAAGAAACAGACCTCGCAGATGATCACGCCGCCCATCATTGTCTCCCTTTCCATGCAGGAGGAGGAGATGCTGAAAAAGCACATGGATCGCTTTACCGAGGTTGGTTTTGAGGTGGAACCCTTTGGCGGAAGAGAGTATGCGATCTGTGCGGTTCCCGGGAATCTTTATGGTATCGCGGAGGGAGCACTGTTTCTGGAAATGCTGGACGGATTGACCGATGTCTCAGAGCGTGCCTCGGATCAGTCGATCCGGGAAAAAATAGCCTCTATGTCCTGTAAGGCAGCGGTAAAAGGGAATCATCGCCTTTCCACGGCGGAGGTGGACGCGCTGATCGGTGAGCTGCTTTCTCTGGAAAATCCGTATAATTGTCCGCATGGGCGACCGACGATTATCATGATGTCAAAATATGAGCTGGAAAAGAAGTTTAAGAGGATTGTGTAAAAAGTGGAAACCAGGAATCACGAAAAACAGCCATTGATCATACTTACCGGCCCGACGGCTGTCGGCAAGACGCATTTGTCGGTGGAGCTGGCGAAGCGCATAAACGGAGAGATTGTCTCTGCGGACTCCATGCAAGTCTACCGGGGCATGGATATTGGCTCCGCCAAAGTCACCCCGGAGGAAATGCAGGGAATTCCGCACCACCTGATTGATGAACTGGAGCCCTGGGAAGAGTTCCATGTTGTGAAGTTTCAGGAGCTTGCGCAAACCTATATCCGCGAGATTTTGGAACGCGGACGCATTCCAATTCTGACTGGCGGCACCGGTTTTTATATTCAGGCGGTATTGTATGGCATTGATTTTACGGAGCATGGCTCTGACATGGCTTACCGGGAAAAGCTGGAGAGCCTCGCGGCAGAGCAGAATCCGCAGGTACTCCACGATATGCTGCGCGCGGTCGATCCGGAATCTGCGGCCGCGATTCACGCGAATAATGTAAAACGCGTCATCCGCGCACTGGAATTCTATCACGCGACAGGAAAAAAGATTTCAGAGCACAATGCAGAAGAAAGACAGAAAGAATCGCCATACAACTTTGTCTATTTTGTATTGAACGATGAACGTGCCCGGCTTTATGAGCGAATTGACCGCCGCGTCGATCAGATGATGGAGGATGGGCTGCTTGAAGAGGTACAGAGACTGCAGGCTGCCGGCTGCACACGTGAAATGGTTTCCATGCAGGGGCTTGGGTATAAGGAACTGCTCGATTATCTGGCGGGGGTGTATTCCCTTGAAGAAGCGGTGCGCGTCCTCAAACGTGACACGCGGCATTTTGCAAAACGCCAGCTCACCTGGTTTCGCCGGGAGCGGGATGTCACATGGGTGAATAAAAATGAGTTCGCATATGAGGAAGAGTGGATGCTGGAGTACATGATTGACAGTCTAAGGAAAAAAGGGATATACTCGGCACAGGGTATTTGACGAGAAGGCAAGTCTTTGATTCCGCCTATTTCCGGTTCTGCTTCGGTCGGCATGAAACAGACATCCACCGGATACCTGGCACCCCTGTATCATCATAAATAGAATAAAACACTAGGAAAGAAGATTCGATGAGTTATGAATACCATGAATAGAATGTATGAATCCCTCGGTATCAGCCGGGAAGTATCTGATTTTACAGAGACCATTTTAGCAGGTCTGGAAGACCGCTTTCATGAAATCGATGAGACCGCGGAGTACAATCAGCTGAAGGTAATCAAAGCCATGCAGGACGCCCGCGTGAGCGCGGAATGCTTTGAGGCCTCCAGCGGATACGGTTATAACGATCGGGGGCGCGATACCCTGGAAGAGGTTTACGCAAATGTGTTTCGGACAGAGGCTGCGCTGGTTCGCCCGCAGATTACCTGCGGCACACACGCGCTCGCCATCGCGCTGTCTGCAAACCTGCGGCCGGGCGATGAAATGCTCTCTATCTCCGGCAAGCCTTATGATACCCTGGAGGAAGTGATCGGTATCCGTCCTTCGCGAGGTTCCCTCGCGGAGTATGGCGTGACCTATGCGCAGGTAGACCTGCTCCCGGATGGAAGCTTTGATTATGAGGGAATCCGCCAGACGATCCGTCCGCAGACGAAGCTGGTGGAGATTCAGCGCTCGAAAGGCTACCAGACCCGTCCGACGCTTTCTGTTGCTCAGATCGGGGAAGCGATCGCCTTTGTCAGGCAGCTTCGCCCGGATATCATCTGCATGGTAGATAACTGTTACGGCGAGTTTGTGGAACGCATCGAACCGGGAGAGCTGGGAGCGGATATGGTAGTCGGTTCTCTGATTAAAAATCCCGGAGGCGGCCTTGCTCCGGCCGGCGGCTACATCGCGGGTACGCTTGCCTGTGTGGAACAGTGCGCGTTCCGCCTGACTTCACCGGGCCTTGGCCGGGAGGTCGGCGCCAATTTTGGCGTAATGCAGTCCTTCTACCAGGGGCTATTCCTTGCCCCGACCGTGACAGCGGCTGCCTTAAAAGGCGCGATTTTTGCCGCAAATGTCTATGAAAAGCTGGGCTTCTCCGTCGTTCCGAACGGGACAGAGGAGCGCCATGACATTATTCAGGCTGTGGAATTCGGTTTCCCGGAAGGTGTGATCGCGTTCTGTGAGGGGATTCAGTCGGCGGCACCGGTAGACAGTTATGTGACGCCGGAGCCCTGGGCGATGCCTGGCTATGACAGCGACGTGATCATGGCGGCCGGAGCATTTGTGCAGGGTTCCTCAATTGAGCTGAGCGCGGACGGACCGATCAAGCCGCCCTACGCGGTTTATTTTCAGGGAGGACTGACCTGGCCGCACGCGAAGCTGGGAATTTTGAAATCTCTGCAAAGACTGGTGGAGAAAAAACTCGTGCGGTTACCATAGAACTTTTATTGTGTGATTCATGACCTTGGGAACATAGCGAGGTACGAAGAAATCCGCAGTTTCATCTTCTTGTCTTAAGGCAAACATGCAACGGAAATGACAGAGAGGAAATTCCGATGGAAAAAACAGTGATTGTAATTGGTGCCGGTGCGGCTGGCCTTATGGCGGGTATCTCTGCCGCCCGCTGCGGCGCAAAGGTCACCATACTGGAGGCACAGGAGCTTCCAGGCCGCAAGCTTCTTGTCACAGGCAATGGTCGCTGCAATCTGACCAATACAGCGAAAAATCTTCCCGAAAAATATCATGGAACCGGCGCTGCGCTTGCCCAAAAGCTGGCGGAAGAATTTGGCTCCGATGATACGCTTCGCCTTTTTGGAGAGCTGGGGCTGCTCATCCAAAACAAAGGCGGACTGATTTATCCGTACTCATCACAGGCTTCCTCTGTTCTGGATGTCCTGCTCGCAGAGCTCCGCCGTTGGAACTGCAAGCTGAAGTTTTCCCAGAAGATCGAGCGGATCGTCGACCATCAAACGGAAAAAAATGATGCAAACCGTGCAACCGTCGCAAGTAGCCCCCGTTTTTCTGTCATTACGCCTACCTGGACCTATACTGCGGATGCGCTAATCCTTGCCTGCGGCTCAAAAGCAGCGCCCCAGACCGGGGCAAATGACAGCGGATATTCCCTTGCGAAAAGTCTTGGGCATACCATTATCCCCCTGCGGCCGGTGCTGGTGCCATTTGTCTGTTCCAGATATTTTACGGAACAGGAGTTTGCGGGGGTACGCAGCCGCGCTAAGGTTACACTGCTGCACAGCGAGAGCGGATTATGGACGGATACGACTGCAAAAGTCCTTGCCTCAGATACTGGTGAACTACAGTGGACGCAGTACGGTGTTTCCGGGATTGTGATCTTCCAGCTTTCCCATTATTTCATCGATGTGCCAGATCCGAATTTGAAAAAAACATTCGATGATCCGAAACAGGTAAGGAACCGAAGCAATCATACAGATCCGATCTATTATGTCCTGCGTATTGATTTTTTACCGGATTACACAAGAAAAAACCTGAAAGGAATCCTTCTTCGAAGGGCTGCCGAGCTGTCAAAAGAAGCGCCCTCCGTCCTTCTGCGGGGCTTGTTAAATGGAAAGATGATTCCACGCATTCTCTCCCGTGCCGGGCAGGGAAGGGTTCCCAAAACCTGCGGGGAATTAGAGGAAACATTTATCGATGAGCTCATTCAGACAATGAAAGAGTATATGCTGCCTGTTACAGGCACAAAATCCTTTGACCAGGCTCAGATCTGTGCGGGCGGGGTGGACTGCCAGGAGCTTACCAGCCGGTTGGAATCGAAACTTCATGAGGGACTTTATTTTGCCGGTGAAATACTGGACGTGGACGGCCCGTGCGGCGGGTACAATCTGCAATGGGCCTGGACAAGCGGATATCTGGCAGGTAAATATGCGGCAGAAAGAACGGTATATTTGCAGCGTGAAAGATAGTGAGGATAATCGGCATGACAAGAAAAGAATTGATCGAAACAATTCTCCTGGAACATCCCATCTGTGAATATTACTTTGGGACAAAAGAGGAGATGATATTTTCAGACAAGGCGTGGGCAATCTGTGAGCGGGACTGTGAGCGATATGGTCATTGCTGGACCTGCCCGCCCTACTGCGGGACGATTGAAGAAAAAATCGCCAAATGTCAGCAATATGATTTTTTCTGCCTTTACTCGACCGTCACAGAGACTCCGAATGCCTGGGAAAAGGCCGCGAATCTACGGGTGAAGCGCCAGCATGACGATCTGACCTTAGCGATTCGAGATGAACTTGTGAAAGAGTTTTCGGATTTCTATATTCTTTCAACCGGCTGTACGGAATGCCAGGTCTGTACCTGTCCGGACGCACCCTGCCGTTTTCCTGAGAAACGATTTTTTTCCATGGAAAGCCATGGCGTCATCGTCATAGAGATGCTGGATCGGATCGGAATGTGTTCCAATTACGGCCAAGATACCGTTGTCTATTTCACCATGATTTTATTTAATGAGGATCAAGATGGCAGTCAGAATCAATGAGCTAAAGCTTCGCGTTGGCCACAGCTGTGAAGAACTGGAACAGGAAATATGCAGAACATTGCGTATTCGGCGGGTCGTGCCGAGAGAATCTTCCCGGCGGATTCCTTCTTTGCAGAAAAATAAGTGCGAACAAACGAATAACGATCGGGAGAAGGATTTCAGAACACGTGAAAAAAACAAAAAAACAGTTTTCACTCCGGAATACGAAATCATCCGCCGTTCTCTGGATGCGCGAAAAAAGCCGGATTTATTTTATGTCTACACCATTGATGTAAATCTGCCGCATGCGCAGGCAGTCGTAAAAAAGCTGCGAAACCGCCATGTAACAGCCGTTGAGCCAAAGACATATGTCTTTCCGTATACAATTCGAGCAGAGGGCAACCATGTTCAGACTGCCGACCGGCCAGTCATTGTCGGCAGCGGCCCGGCAGGGCTTTTCTGCGCATTGATGCTTGCCAGAGCCGGGCTGCGACCAATCGTTCTGGAGCGGGGCGAGGCGGTTGAAAAGAGAACCAGAAGCGTACAGCATTTCTGGGAGACAGGGGAGTTGAACCCGTCTTCCAACGTGCAGTTCGGGGAAGGCGGTGCCGGCACCTTTTCGGATGGAAAGCTCAATACATTAATCAAAGATCCGGATGGCCGGATTCGCTGCGTTCTCCGGGAATTTGTAAAGGCAGGTGCGGATCCTTCGATTCTTTGGGAACAGAAACCGCATATCGGAACGGATGTGCTCGCAAAAGTCGTCAGAGAGATGCGGGAGGAGATTATCAGGCTTGGCGGGGAGGTACGGTTTGAAACACAGCTGACCGACATCCGCAGGGAAGCGCAGAATATCGCGGGTAATTCTGTGCTGCACCTGGATTCTCCTGGCAGGGAGGCCATAGGAGTTTTTTCAGAGGACCTGAAACAAAAATCGATGCAGAAACCGAACTGGCAAAATCCAGTATCCTGCAAATATCTTCTTGAATTGAATCATGGAGAATCTTTCCTCACAGCCAGTCAGGTGGTTCTTGCGATTGGGCACAGTGCGCGCGACACTTTCCGAATGCTGCAGTCCAAAGGGTTTACCATGGAGGCGAAAGCATTTGCGGTGGGACTGCGCGTGGAACACAGCCAGAGTCAGATCAATCGGGCAATGTACGGCACAGAAAACGTAAACAGCCTGGGCGCCGCACCCTATAAGCTGACACACAAATGTGAAAATGGACGGGGTGTCTATTCTTTCTGTATGTGTCCGGGCGGTTATGTTGTAAACGCATCCTCAGTTCCAGGCATGACAGCGGTCAACGGTATGAGCTACAGCGGGCGGGATGGAAAAAATGCCAACAGCGCCATTGTCGTGACCGTAACACCGGAAGATTATCGGGCTTATGCAGCTGATATGGTCTCCGGGAACGAATATGAAGACAGAAATAAAATGAATCCTCTCGCAGGAATCTTCTTTCAGGAAAAACTTGAACGAGCCGCCTGGAATTGCGCGAACGGGCAGATTCCCATCCAACGGTTCGAGGATTTCAGTAAGAGACAGCCTTCGGTCGCACCAGGGAAGCTGCTTCCTGAAAATAAAGGACTGTGGAGGATGGCAGATATTAGCTCCATTTTCCCGGAAGAGCTAAATGCTTCCTTTATCGAAGGGATGCACGCATTCGGGCGCACGATTCCGGGATTTGATGACCCGGATGTACTGCTCTCTGGCGTGGAAAGTCGCTCGTCCTCACCCGTACGCATTTTGCGGGGAGACGGCTGCCAGAGCATTTCTCATCCAGGTATTTACCCCTGTGGAGAAGGCGCCGGATATGCGGGCGGGATTACATCCGCAGCGATTGACGGCATCCGTGTCGCAGAGGCGATTTGCCGGGCTGGAGATTCTACCGTGCAGAATAACAATATCCTGACCTGTCCCTGTACGGGGATGGGACAGGTATTTCCTAGATTATTATAGCGGATGATGTTAATATTTTCAAGAAGAGATCAATGATGGTCAGATCCCGCACGAAGTGTGGGATGCCAACTGGCGAAGATTGAAAACATAGTGGAAGCAACGATATACCAGGAGACATATCAATGGGAATGGAACGAATTGAGCCGGTAAAGAAGTATTATACCTGCCGCAGGGCACTGGAAAAAAGAATGGCAGACAGTGGAAGAAAAGAAGCTTTTTCCGCTGACACAATCGAAGATTTTACAAAGTGGAAGCAGAGTCTCAGGGATATCCTTTCGGATCTGATCGGACTTCCGAATATGGCTCCCTGCCCTCCAAACAGCGAAGTCATGGAGCGTGTGGAACTTGAAGATGGCATTATCCGTGAAAAAGTGATTCTTGAAGTGGAGGATGGAGTCTGGATGCCCTTTTATATTCTCATTCCGCCATGTGTGCAGGAAGTGCCTGCGCAGTGCTTTCTTGCGCTGCCGGGGCATATGGGCGGCGGAAAGAACAGTATCGCTGGTAGAAGAGAGATCCCGGCGATACGGGATGCGATTGAGCGCTTTCACTATGACTACGGAATGCAGCTTGCCAGACTTGGCTATGTGGCATTCTGTCCGGACAACAGAGGATTTGGTGAACGACGGGAGGAGGCGCTGCAGGCTGATACAGAGGAAGCTTACCTGAATTCCACCTGCTTTCATCTGGCTCATATGGCTGAGCCGCTCGGACAGACCGTGATCGGGATGTGTACATGGGATGTCATGCGCCTGATCGACTATATTCAGGCCAGAGGGGAGTGGAATTGTGACAGAGTCGGCTGTGTGGGATTCTCCGGCGGGGGAATGCAGACGCTTTGGGCCGGGGCCATGGATGACCGGATCGGGATCAGTATCATCAGTGGTTACTTATATGGATACAGAGATTCTCTTTTGGTGTTAAATGGCAATTGCAGCTGTAATTATGTGCCTGGCCTGTGGCTTCATGCGGATATGGGGGACATCGCCGCACTGCATGCGCCGGAGCCGCTGCTTGTCCAGTCCTGCAGGGAAGACGACCTGAATGGGCGCCGGGGATTGGCAAATGTTTATGAACAGATGGATACAGTGCAGGCAGCCTACCGCCTCTGGTCCACAGAAGAATTCCTTACACACGATATCCGTCCAGGCGGACACTGCTGGCATCCGGAATGTCTGGAACCATTTCTGCGCCATGCGCAGGGTGCTTTCAGGAAAAAAACAGACATGAAATAAAATAAGCTCGTTCATCAACAAGGAAAAGACTGCCACCGTAAAAAGAACCAGGGACCAATAACTGGAAGAAACAAGATGCGGACAGAAAGGCCGTGAGGTATGAAAAAGAAGGAATTTAAATATCAGAGAAGAAAACCTCTGTTTCGCAAGAGCCGTCTTTTCCTGCGGATTTTTTTGTCATACCTTGCTTTTATTCTGGCATTCCTGCTGCCTTTGAGCCTATCGGTGATTGCCTCTTATCAGTCCAATAAAAAAAGAGAGTCAGAGACACTCTACGAAGCGCAGACAAGTCAGCTGGGTACCTTTTTTGATAACGAGTTTGTGCAGGCAAAAAATATTGCTGTGTCCATCAATTATTCCACCGCTGTAAAAAATGTCTACACGCAATCGGCTCTGTTTAATACCTCGGTTGATTCCTACCTGTATACGCAGATGAAAAATGAAATGACATCCATACTGGCGCAGCGGGAGAACATTGCCCTGTCTCAGATTATGATCGTCTTCAATAATTCCAACCGGGTATACACCTCTTCTTCGGTCATTTCCCTGGCGTCTGCCTGGCAAAATGCACCTGCCGGCAGTGGTCTGGCGCTGGATACCGTTTCCAGTCTGCTTGAGACGGAGAACCAGAATGTTTTAATGCAGACAGAGTACCTGATTTATTATGCAGATTACAGCTACTCTTCCAATGGTGTCTCCAGGGGGACAATCTTCGTTCTGCTCAGTCCGGATATTCTGGAAAAGCTCATTCTTGAGAAGCTGCCCAATCTAAATGGATTCCAGGTAATGACAAATGGAAATGTCCTGCTCGAAAGCGGAAATACAGACGGAGATTCCTATACGTGTATTTCCTCTGTGGATGAAACGGTCAGTTATTGTATATATGTGCCAAAAGAGAAATTCTGGATGCCGGATACCACCGTTATATTGACGCTTCTGACCAGCCTGATCTGTGGATTCGCCGCAGCCACAATTGCATGGAGAATTTCTTTCCGGCAATATCTGCCCTACGAACATATCATGCAGATGGTAAAGCCGGATGAAAACATCGAAATCAAAGACGGCGACACGGTTGTCCGGGCGATGCAGGATCTGATAACCGAAAAGAATGAAATCAGCGAAAAAATGGTGGAGATACGTCCATATGCGCAGAAGGGAATGCTGCAGGACGCGATGCACGGCAATCTTCCGCCTGAAAATCTGACCATTTTCTACCAAGATTCCCCAGGGGAACTGAAATCCCTGTATTTTGCGGTGGCAGTGGTAAACCTGACGGTCAGCGACGAAAGCGGGACAACTGAAAAACAGGCGTTCCTCCTGCAGCAGAGTGAAGATCTCATCAAAAAAATGTCAGATGATATGCAGCACTGGTACTGTTATGTGCGTGATCGTCTTCACCTGTATGCAATTGTCAATTTTGATGACATACCGGATTGGGAAGAGCCTTTTTATCACCTGCACAGAGAGCTTTCAAAAATTACCATGGGCAGCAGCGCGGTCACCATTGGCGTCAGCTGCATGAAAGACGATGTTGCACATCTGCGGGATGCCTACAGTGAGGCAGATGATGCCCTTACCTACATGATCACCGGCGGACGCGGACAGGTTTTTTTCTATGAGCCAGGCATGACCGGCAGTGAAAAAGATTACTACTTTCCGGTGGATGCGGAAAAACTTCTGACACAGCTGCTGCGCAGGCAGGATACCGGTGGTATCGCAGCTTTCTTTGCTGACCTGCTCGAAAAGAACACCAGGCAGCATGAAGTCACGGCGGCTTCCATGGAATCACTGGTGGATGAGCTCCATATGACAACCATCCACATCATACGGGATCTGGGAGCAACGCAGGATATGCCGGTAACGGTTCGAAAAGTACCGATGCCTGCCACGATTGAAGAGATTCTTTCATATTACCAGAACGTTTTTGAGACGGTCATTTTGCACCTGCCTCAGCTCGTCAATACAGATGAGTCGGTTGAGGCCTGCCGGGAACAGATTCTGCAGTATATCGACAGTCACTACCTGGATAAGGATTTATCCCTCCAGCAGCTGACCGGGCGTTTTCATGTGTCAAAAAAATTTGTCTCTGCGCTTTGTAATGCTTCGTATGGGAAAAATTATCTGCAGTACGTTCAGGAAAAGCGAATCTGTTACGCCAAAGACCTTCTGCGAACGGGAAGCTATTCCATCGAGGAAGTGGCAGAGCGAAGCGGATATTCCAGCACGCTGACCTTCCGCCGCAATTTCAAGGCCATCCTGGGAATGAACCCGAGTGACTACGCAGACCGGCCGGAGAATGAAAAACAATAATCGAGCAAAAGAGTGGAAGGTTCAGATTTTTCTGAACCTTCTTTTATTGTACATGTAGCTGTGTGCGAAACAAGAGCCTATCCCATTCGCGGCAGCAGCGCACTTCACACGTTCAATTGCAGATTTTCCCGTATATCCAGGATGATGCATCAAAAATAGCAGAGGAAATTTTTGATGCTTTACCAGATTGTCGTCAAAATATATAATTGTAGCATAAAAAGCATCCGGAAATTAAACATATTAACGGGATATAGGGGAAGGCATCGAAGAAAGGGATCATCATTATGGCTAAGCAGAAAGAAAATTCATCTGTAAGTGTCTCCTTATCAAAGGAAGAGGAAAAACGATTGCGCAGGAAAATATGACAGCGTGACAAATATCTGGTCTTTATGATCATACCGGTTGTCATTTATTTCTTTATTTTTAATTATCTGCCCATGGCCGGCCTGGTGATGGCGTTCCAGAATTACAAGATTGGAAATGGCGTGATCGGTATCTTCACTGGAGAATGGGTAGGACTCAAATGGTTTAAACGATTTTTCGATTCCATTTATGCGGGGAGACTGATTCGAAATACCTTTTTGCTGAATTTTTATTCGCTGATTTTCGGTTTCCCGATTCCGATTATTTTTGCCCTCTGTATCACACAGATAAGAAACAAGTTCCTGCAAAAGGGTGCGCAGGTAATCACCTATCTTCCATATTTTATTTCTACCGTTGTTGTAGTCGGCATGATGACAAACTTTTTGTCCCCATCAACCGGTATCGTGAATCAGGTCATTCAGGCATTCGGTGGTGAACCAATCAACTTTATGAGTGAGCAGGGGTGGTTCAGACGCCTGTATGTGATTTCCGGTTCCTGGCAGTCGTTCGGATTTAATTCGATCATCTTCGTAGCTGCCATTATGGGCATTTCCAATGACCTGTATGAGGCAATGATCATGGATGGCGCGAACCTGCGGCAGACCATCTGGCACCTGACACTGCCGATGATCCGGCCGACCATCGTACTGCTTTTGATCATGTCTCTGGGAAATATTCTGAACGTTGGCTTTGAGAAGGTGTTCCTGATGTACAACGAAGCGGTTTATGAGACTGCGGATGTGATTTCCACTTATGTGTACCGGCAGGGCATTACCAACCAGAGCTACAGCTATGCCGCTGCGGTAGGTTTGTTTAACTCAGTGGTTGGCTTTACTCTGGTCAGTGTGGCGAACCGGCTCAGCCGCAAGCTCAGCGATACCGCGATCTGGTAGGAGGTGCGATATGAAAGAAAAACATACAAGTACACTTGGCACCTTTCGTTCCCGGGGTACCGGTGACAAAGTCTTCCTGATTATTGTTTACATCCTTATTATATTTGCCGTGTGTATCACGCTCTATCCATTTATCTATGTGGTCAGCGTATCGTTCAGCGACGGAGCAGCCGTTTCACGTGGAGAAGTCTACCTGCTGCCGAAGGGATTTGATTTGACTGCTTTCAAAATGGTGATGCAGTATGACCAGCTCTGGGTATCCTACCGAAATACGTTCTTTTATACAGTAGTCGGTACGACCTTTAACCTCGTTTTCTCCTGTCTGGCGGCCTATCCGCTCTCCAGGAAGAAATTCTTCTTAAGAAGGAAACTGAACTTTTTCATGGCATTTACCATGTATTTTTCCGGCGGCCTGATCCCTACGTACATGATCATTACCGGACTTGGCCTTTATAACAGCCGCTGGGTCATGATACTCCCGTATCTGGTAAGTGCTTACAATGTCATGATTCTGCGTTCAGCCATGGAAGCGATTTCAGAAGAACTGTTTGAAAGCGGCAGGCTGGACGGAGCAAATGACTTTGTCCTGATGGTAAAAATTGCGGTTCCCCTGACGAAGCCGACTCTGGCCGTGATCGGATTGTATTACGCGGTAGCCAGGTACAATGATTTCTTTACGGGGATGCTCTATCTAAGCAAAACGGAGCTTCAGCCGCTGCAGATGTTCCTGCGGCGAATCCTGATTGTGGCATCGTCTGAGATCCTGCAATCTGCCGGTATTACGAGCGTGGCAGCTGCCGCACAGTCAACCTTGAAAATACGGTATGTATGTATTGTTCTGGCGACAATCCCGATTTTGTGTATCTGTCCGTTTGTACAGAGATATCTCGTGAGCGGAACCATGCTGGGCGCCGTAAAAGAATAATTTATATTATTTTCGAAGTAAAGCGGTCTGTACCGTTTACTATATAAAGGAAAAAAGAAAAAGGAGGAACATATCATGCAGAAACAGATTTCGAGAAGGGACTTCCTGCGGGGAACAGCAGCTGGCGCACTAGGCGTTGCCGTGTCAGGCGTGCTTGGAGGCGGAGCAGTGACAGCTCTGGCCTATGACTATGACGGAAGCGCACCGATTACGGACGTAGAAGGGGCAACCATCAGCTACCTGGCAACGAATTCATGGTATTCAACCGTAGATATGAATAAGGCGGATGTTGTAATCGCGGTGGCAGAAAATGCAGGGGTAACGGTTGACTGGAACCTGATTGACCCGACCACCTATACGGACACCGTCAGCCCGATGCTGGCAGCAGGTACGGATCTTGCGGACATTATTTATCTGCCGGATCTGGACGAAAATCAGACCTATATCAATTCCGGCATGTTTGAGCCGCTTGATGAGCACTGGGATCAGATGCCGAACTTCAAGGCATATCTGGATGAGAATCCGAGCATTCAGGCCTCTCTTACCGCACAGGATGGTCACATTTATTATGTGCCGGTCGTTGGCCTTCCGGACAATTACCTGCCATGCCTGATGTACCAGACCCAGTGGCTGGAGCAACTTGGGATCGAAGCTCCGGATACCCTCGATGGTTTTGTGGAGATGCTTCGCGCATTTAAAGAAAATGATATGAATGGGGACGGAGATGCTTCGGATGAAATCCCGATGTCCATTATGTCTGATTTCCTGCCGCAGATGTTTGGCTGGGCATTCGGAATGGATCTGAATTCCGGTTTCTACGCAGATGATGACGGCGTCGTCCATTATGGCTATTATGAAGCGGAAAACTACAAAGCATACCTGACCTTCTTAAACGGACTGTATGAGGAAGGTCTGCTGGAGATGGAATTCACTTCTCTGACCAGAGACCAGATCACTGAGCGCTTTGTGAATAACATGACCGGTGTAACCTTCGACTTCAGCTGGCAGATGTCGCAGCTCTACAGCACACAGTTCGAGGACTACAATGCGGATGAGGGCGGCATTGTAGTCGGCGTTCCGCCTCTTTCCGGGGATTATCCGGGCTATTACAGCGGGACAGAGGCTGTAAAGGGTATCTTTGGTGTAAACAAAAACGCTTCCGATCTGGAACTGGCGCTGCGCTTTATTGATTACGCAATGAGTGAGGAATGCCAGACCATGTATGCGTGGGGCATTGAGGATCTATCCTACACGGTGGACGAGGATGGAAACTACGCTTATACCGAGCAGGCAATCAATGATAATAACTGGTTGCAGCAGGTAGGAATCAACCCGCCAAACCTGCCCTATCATAATGACGCAGCAGCTACGGATGTTCTGCTTCCGACCTGGCATGTAGAGATTGACAAGGAACTGGCGACCTATTCCCATGCTCCGTGGCCATTCATTTACGCCACGGAAGAAGAAGCGGAAGAGATTCAGATGTACCTGACGGATATTGAAACCTATGTCGCAGAGATGCATGTGAAGTTCATCACAGGTACCGAAAGCCTGGACAATTTTGGCCAGTATCTTTCTTCCCTGAAATCCATGGGTATTGAAGAACTTCTGTCGATCAAACAGGGGCAGTATGACAGATACAGCGGAGCATGATCCATTTGAATGAGATACAACATCCTGCCGTTGCGGATCTATATTGACGATATACCAGAATACTCCTGTTATAGATCTGTATTTAACGGTGCGCAGAAGCTCTTCCGTTAGGGAAGGGCTTCTGCTTCTGTAAAAACTGTAACAAACAGAAAGGAGCATATCATGCAGACAATCACTGTTTCAAAAACCTCCCCGGGAAGCTTCCGGACATTACAGGAGGCAGTTCTTTCCATTGACGACGGGCATAAAGAAAGAATCCGTATCCACGTAGAACCGGGCATTTATGAAGAAAAAGTGTTTATCCGCAAGGAAAATATCGAAATTATTGGTGACGACCCGGAAACGACAGAAATCTGCTACGGGGATGGTGCGTACCGTCTCCGTCCGGACGGATCAATGACCTATGGCACGTTTAATACAGCCGTAATTCTGTTTGCCGGAAGAGATATCACGATGGAAAACATCACAGTAAGGAATACGGCAGGACCTGGGGAAACTGCCGGACAGGCGCTGGCTATTTATGCAGGCGCAGACCGTTCCGTTTTCCGCAATTGCCGTTTTCTTGGGTACCAGGATACCATTTTTGCCGGATACGTGGAAGATTTCCCCCTGAACCATCCGGCCATGCACCCGGATTTCTTTGTCAATTCCAAGGTGCCGATCGGATATACCCCTATCCGTAATTATTTTAAGGATTGTTATATCTGCGGGGACGTTGATTTTATTTTTGGTCCGAATGCCGCCTTTTTTGAAGACTGCGAGATCCATACGGAGCGGCACTCCTATATCACTGCTGCCAGTACACCCATCGGACAGGAATACGGACTTGTATTTTACCACTGCAATCTGACCGGGCGGGAAGACGCAGAGGAATGTTATACGTATCTGGGACGTCCGTGGAGGGATTTTGCGAAAACAGCATTTATATGTTGTACCATGGGAAAACAGATTTACCCGGAAGACTGGAACAACTGGGATAAGCCAAAAGCGGAAGCCGTCTGCAGCTATGTGGAATATGGGAATGAGGGATCGGGTGCCAGCACACAGAATCCGGGTGCCCGTGCGGCTTTTTCCAGGCAGCTGGATAATCCAGGGATACCGGATTATTTTTCCAAAAAGAACGTGCTGGGCGGTGATGACGGATGGAACCCGCAAGGAGAAATATGAGAGAGCAAATCTGGGTCTGGGACATCGCCCGTAAAATGGCGGATACGATTATGGACACACATCCTGCAGTCCCTTCGAAAAGCTGGTCGTACGATACCGGGCTGCTTTTGACTGGATTTGCGCGACTGTATGAGAGTACCGGAGAGAGAACGTATTTTGACTACATTATCTCCTATTTTGATCAGTTTATCCAGGAGGACGGGACGATTCAGGGGTATGACCCGCAGGAGCAGAATCTGGATCATATGAACTGTGGCAGAAATCTTTTTTACCTCTATGATAAAACAGGAGAGGAGCGCTACCAGAAAGCCATCCATATCTTGGAGAGTCAGTTTCGGATACAGCCAAGAACCAAATCGGGCGTTTACTGGCACAAGAAACGCTATCCAAATCAGGTCTGGCTGGACGGTCTTTTCATGGCGGAACCATTCCATGCCAGGTATGCAGTCCGCTTTGACAAACCGGAGATTTGGAAAGATATCCTGCAGCAGTTTACAGGCGCTGAAAAGCTGAACTATGAACCAAGATGCGGCCTCTATGCGCATGCCTGCGATGAATCCAGAGAGGCCTTCTGGGCAGATCCCTATACTGGGCGTTCCCTGAATGTCTGGGGCAGAGCCTGCGGATGGTATTCGATGGCACTGATCGATACTCTGGAGCTTCTCCCGGAATCCATGGTGCAGGAGAAAGAGACTCTATCCAGACTTCTGAACAAGCTCATGAGCAATGTAATCCTCTACCAGAATGCGGATGGCGTCTGGTACCAGGTGCTCGATAATCGGCGCTCTGACAATTATGAAGAAGCCACCTGTACGTGTCAGTTCGCCTATACGCTGGAAAAGGGAATCCGCCTTAACGTGCTGGATCGAAGATTCTATACATCATACTTTAACCGGGCGATGGAAGGGATTTACCGTGTCTTTACCGAAAAAACAGCGGATGGTGTTTTTCTGAAGCAGTGCTGTGCGGTAGCCGGACTTGGCCCCGAGCAGGATATCAGGCGGAATGGCACACTGGATTATTATTTTCATGAAAAAATACGAAAGAATGATTACAAAGGAGTCGGGCCGCTGCTTTTGCTTGAAACCTGCCATTTAGACGAGCAAAAGCTGTAAAAAGACTGCATTTCTGCGTGAGAGGATTGCTCTGTGACTGGCAATCCTCTTTTTGATGTATACGGCCACCTCCTTCTCGCCTGTCTATCGGATAGGGTATAGTCATACTCCTGTCAGCTTTTCGTTATTTCTGTATGGCAGGTATGACCTGTGACCAGGAATTTTCCTGCCTGTATTCAGGCCACGAGGACGTCTCCCGAATGAGATCAAAAAAACCAATATTAGCACAGTGACCAGAATGTGAAATACCGCTATAATCAGGAACATCAGAAAGAAAAGCGCGTTTTTTCTTAAAGGATTTTTGTTCAAAATCAACTTAGTAGTTTATTGACGAAGGCCGGAACCATCGGGCGAAGCCCGATATAAAATGACGAGGCTTTTTACAGGACAGGAGGGTAATAAGGATGAGTCAGGAATTGCTGCTGGCAATGACGGCCGGAGAACTCCCGGATGTCTTCCATGTGTTTGACCAGTCCATGATCAGCCTGCTGGCCGAGGCTGATGCGATCTGGGATATGACGGAGGTTTTTCAGCTGAACGCGAATGAGACGCTGGGAAGTATCCTCGAGGGAGAAGGCACTGAAATTTATAGCAGCGGAATGTACAATGGAAAGCTGTATGCGATTCCGCAAAAAATGCCTTCGACAAACTCCTATAACCATCTGTGGGTCAGAAGAGACTGGTTGGAAGAACTGGGGCTGGAGAAGCCGAAAACAATGGATGATGTGAAGGATGTCGCGGCGGCTTTTATGGAGCACTACGAGAATAACGTCGGCCTGATGTTCAGCAACTGTATATGTACGAGTACGAGGGGATTTTCTGGACATTTGGCGGGAAGGAGAACAAGGATCGAAACCAGTGGGTGGTGCAGGAGGATGGCACACTGGCCTATGCTGAGGTATTGCCTGAGATGAAGGAAGGCCTGCGCTGGCTGAATGAAATGTACACAGAAGGTCTGATCAGCCAGGAATGGTCAACAGTTGATACCTATACGGCTCTGGAGGATTATGTCGCGACCAACCGTTGCGGAATCTTCTTTGGCCCGCACTGGTATGGATTCTCTCTGCAGTCTTATGAGGATACGATGGATGAGGGTGCAGACTGGATCGAGGCAGGACTGCCAGTGGGGAGCAATGGCCTTTCGATTCAGATTCCGGCGAATAATACTGTGGATGGCTGGATCTGTGTGAATAAGAACTGTGAGAATCCGGAAGCGGTTGTCCATATGTTGAATGCGTACGTGGAACAGCTGTTTGGCGAGAACCAGCATTTTGCGGATTACTTTGCCTGCGAACTGGACAGTTCCCTGTGGAAAGCCACACCGGTGTGGTGCCTCTCTGCTACGGTAGATCTGGATCCCTGCGCGAATATGGCGGAGAATTACGACGCTGAGACAGGGACAATGAATGAAGAAGGCCTGGTGGGTGCGGGCCTTACTTACTGGGAGTACATTAAAAGCGGCATGAGTGCGTACCAGTATATGTTTGGCCCAGTAGATTCATGTTTCTGCTATGTGGAGGAAACTTACACGCATGATCTGCTAAGGACTGCATATCTTGGTTCTCCGACAGACACACAGAACGAAAGATGGAGTTCAATGACGGAACTGATCGACATTAGTTATTTTTATAAAATCTTTAAGAGTTATTATGGCATGACTCCGAAAGAATACCGGGAACAGAAACGAAAGCATCCTTTTGCGTTTTTTTTGACCATCATTCAGGATTGTATGGATATACCGTCACCTAAGAAGCTGGATCAGTTTACGGGAAGTTTTCCGTCAGATTGTCGTATTCGGAGACCAGTTACAATCATCATATAAGAGCAGGTATCGATCCCTTTCATCAGGGAGAGGGTATTATCGTTAAAAAAACCCCGAGAACAATGCCTCGGGGTTTTTTATTACAGATATTTTTAACCAGAGCTTTTACACATGAATCTCCAGTAAATGCTTCTGTCATAAAATTTCTTTACAGGTTACCAAGATACTCGCCCAGGCAGTATCCGTGCGTCACTGCGGATCCAACTGAGTTTCCTGCCATCAGGGTGTGGTACTGAATCGCGTAGCGTCCGCCGCAGTCATTTCCGACCGCATACAGGCCGTTGATAATGGTATCGTCGGAACGGAGCACTTCGTTGTTGTCTGTTGTGAGTACGCCGGACATCTGTACCATGCCGGAAGATATACGTCCCTTGCTGGTCACGGTGCTTACGCCGAAGAACGGACCGTCCTGAATCGGAAGCATCAGGGAAGCGTCACGGCCGAAATCAGTATCTGCGCCTGCCGCACACATTTCGTTGTAATGCGCGATCTCATCCAGGAGTCCCTGTTTTGCGTCGCCTTCATAGCCGAGGTAATCCGCCAGCTCATCCAGCGTATCCGCTACATACAGGTGCGAACCCTTCTGCAGGCCATATCCGGTAAAGCTATAGGTGTCAAAGCCTTCCGGTCCGGCGGTTTCCGGGTCGGCGTGATAAGCTTCTACGCCTTCTTCCATACTCTGTATAACAAGATCCCACTCACGCTCACAGGTGCAGGAAGAGACATTGTGCTCATAGCCCATGTAAGCCATGTTTTCATTCCAGTTGGAATCCATGATGGTGCAGAGGCGTTCCCCTGCCGGACGGCGTGCGAAAAAGCCCTGGCCGCCAAACTGGAGCATCGCGTCATTGTAGAAACGCTTTCCGTCGCTGCCAAATACCGGGTAATTTCCAAAGGCTGCAAGACTCGGAGCGCCAGCGCCATTGCCAAAATTCATCGCAGCACGCGGGCCTGGCTCCATGACAGCGCCAGCCCAGAGCATCAGCTTGTGTCCCATACCATTCTGGCCCATACCGCGGAAGTTATCCGGATTCAGCTCTACGCCGCAGGCCTCAGCCAGCTCACGCACCTCATCCATCAGACCAAGCACCATTTCGCCGTTGCCGGAGAAATCACCTGCGGAGCAGACGGTCGCTGTCGCGTTTACCTTGATATAATTGTCATCCGCATCTTTTCCGATTGCGCCGGTCACATCTCCTGCCTCGTTCTGGCAGAGCACCACCGCGCTGGTTCCCCACAGCCACTCGGCGCCATTGTTCTGCGCATCCTCGATGCTGTACTGCATGATTGCTTTCCATGCGGGCTGATTCTCGCCGCCGCCAAGCGTATTGTAGAAATCTCGATAGGAGATCGTGCCCGGGAAAGAGGTATATCCGGAATGGTTCACCTGATAATGGTTTTCTCCGTCATAGTAACGGCCGTTCGGGAAATTGTAATACACACTGAATTCTTCCAGGTCTTCCTCCGGTGCTACCTCGCGCATATAATCCTGCGCTTCTCCGCTCCGGGTAGCGTACAGGTACGCGAAATGCTGATTGGAGCGGTCATAGGTACGGCGCATCCATTCATTATAAACCGCAATTTCATCTACCGTATCGCCGTCACACAGATCCTGGAAAACCTGGCTGTTGACGGTTCCGACGTCACATCCGAGCGGAGCCCACGCATCCTCACTCAGCATTTCCATGACAATGACCTTTTTCCCAAGCTCCGCAGCTTTACGTGCACAGGGAACACCGGAGTTTCCTCCGCCGATGACCAGGATATCACAGTCATAAGTTTCAGCGATTTCACTGTCATCAATCACAGGCGCCTCGCCAAGCCAGTTGTAATTAGAGCCATAAAGCGCTGCGTAATCAACAACCGCTGCCTCTACCGTTGTCCCGCTGGCCTGTGCAATGCAGTCATCCAGGCAGGCCTTTACCGCATCGGAGGTCAGTGTAGCGCCGGATACCCCGTCGATGTCGCTGCTCTGTGCTTCCAGACACTGGCTGATCAGCTCGTCCGCCGCCGCCTGGCCAATGCTGTCCGTTTCCTGAGAAACATCCAGCTGGATATCAATGATGCTGGTCTCATCAAAGGTAGCAGTCATCGTTACCGTTCCCATTCCGGTCGCGGAAGCCGTGTAGGTACCCGGTGTATAGATCGCTGCACCGGAAGCCGCTTCAGCGGCTGCCTCTGTTACCGCCTCCTCCGCGCCGACTACTTTGGTTCCAATCCCTGAAAGTGCGACTGCCGCCGCCGCGGCACTGACGGCGCTGCCTTTCAGAAATTCTCTTCTGGAAATTCCGCTTTTACTCATAGTATAAACTCCTTTCTGTCAGGAATACGTCCGCTTTCGAAGTGACGCAATCCCGTATTCTTTGTTCTCATCAGGCGATTTGTAGGACATAAAGCAAATGCCTGACTCATCTTTATTATCTTAACAGATTCGGGGAAATTTTGCTTCTTGGCTTCTTACCGGATAAGGGGGTGAATTGTCACCTTTTTTTACGAGGCTTGTCAAAATAATGCCAAAAGGTCAAAAAATAAGATTGTTATTTGACCTTTATAAAAGAAAGCCGTGGAGAAAGGATCTTTTTTTGTATTCTGTATTATGGTGGTCAAATCTGAGATAGTATGGTATGATAAGAGGTACAAACGAAAAAAAGGACGAAGTCCCGTGGAAAACAGTGAGAAGGCCATGAAAAACCAAATATATCAGAAAGAAAATCAGAAAATTCCAGAAGCAGGAAAGAATGTTCATATTGAGGAACGTCTGCGTCAGATTGACCATTATATCAGCAACGGTTATACACAGCCGATCCGGTTGGAGGATCTCGCAGAAAAACTCTATCTCTCTCCGGGGTATCTGGCTCGATTTTTTAAGAAATATTATGGGAAAAATTTTTCAGAATACCTGACAGAGGTGCGTCTGGAGTACGCGATCAGCGATCTGGCTGATACCGATAAATCTGTGATCCGGATTGCCTGTGACAATGGTTTTACCAGCCTGGCTGCTTTTAACAGGGCGATGAAAGCCGTTTATGGGGAAACCCCAACCGTTTTCCGGAAAAAGAAAGACACGGAGAGAAAAAATAAGCTTGTCGAAAAAGAGGAGGAAACCCAACAGGAGAGGACGGAGACTCCGGAAAAATTCAGAATAAGTTGCACTGCCACAGAAATGGAAAAATTTCAGAAATGCTGGCAGGATACGATCAACATTGGTGCGGCATCTGATTTTCTACAGTCAGAGATCCGAGATCACTTGCTGGAGCTTTCCGATCTGCTTGGCTTTCGGTATGTGCGATTTCGGGATATTTTTTCAGAAGAACTGCTGGTTGATACGAAAGAAGCTGCCGGAGTGTTTAATTTTTCTAAGTTAGACATGATTTTTGATTTTCTGCTGGAAAATCATCTGAAACCACACATAGAGCTTGGAAGGAGGCCGCGGCGCCTGTTCCGGACGGTGGGGAATTCTCTTCTGCGGGAAAAAGCATCTTCTTCCAAATTTGAAAAAGAAGTGTATGAAAAGCTTTTACATACGCTGATGCAACATCTTTTGCGGCGATATCGGAAAAAGGAACTGAACACCTGGCGAATGGAGCTCTGGATGGACGATTCCACCTGGGAGCAGCCGGGAAGCTGGGAACTGTATTTTGAACAGTTTGAGCTTACCAGAAGCATTATAAAGCAATATGCGGAAGGGATTGCCTTTGGAGGCTGCTGTCTGCGAAACGACTATATGATTCAGGAAGACCCTCAGGAAGGATACTCCTGTATGCGATTCCTGCAGAAATGGGCATTAAGAAGCTGCCAGCCGGATTTTCTCTCCGTGACTTTTTTCGGCTACGAGCGTGACCAGACGCAGAGAGACGGATTCTCCAGGCGGACAGAGGATCACTCTGCAATGCTGCACAACCTTCAGCGAATGAAAGAGCTTGTTCGTATGGCAGGTATGGATTCCGTGCCGATTTATGTGACAGAGTGGAACCTGACCGTCTCTGACCGGAATTATTTGAATGACAGCTGCTTTAAGGGGGCATATATTGTAAAAAATATGCTGGAGATCTGCGGAGAGTCGGAATGCCTGGCCTATTATCCTGGCAGTGACCGACTGTCTGAATATTATGACTCCGAAGGACCCTTTTACGGGGGCAGCGGCCTGATTTCAAAAGACAGTGTTGTGAAGCCTGCCGGTTACGCGTTTCTGTTTCTAAACCAAATGTATGAATGGTGCCTGGGGAAAGGGGAACATTTTCTGGTTTCGACCGACCACATGGATTCCTACAGCGTCATTTGCCACAACCAGCAAAGTCTGGGCGCAGCCTATTACCAGACGAAGGAAAATGAAATAGACCGATACTGCATGGAGCGTTACTTTGAAGATTCCAGGATGCTGCGGCTTTCGCTTGAACTGGCAGATATGAAGAATGGCTGGTATCAGATAAAAACCTGGAGGCTGAACAGGCAATATGGCGATCCTCTGCAGAACTGGAAGCAGCTGGGATATGAGAATGCGCTGACACAAAGAGATTTTCAATATCTGCGGCATATCTGTGAGCCGAGGCTGACGATCGAAAAACGGGAGATTCACGGGAATTTACTGACTTTGGAGTTTTGCCTGGAGCCGAACGAAATCTCTTTTATTCAGATTCTGAAATGCTAGAGACAGGCACGGATTTATCTGCAGAAGACTATTCGGAATGATTACAAAAATATAGTAAACGACGTAAATCGTTTACGAGATAAGAGAGGAAAGACAATGGAACAGTTAGAATTGAAAATTTCGTTTCCTTTTCGGCTGGATGGGAAACGCGAACAGTGGCCTGAATGTATTTTTCACTATAACAGCCAGATGAAAGAGTTTTACACAGAAGCATTAAAAAAGGAACTGGCTGCTGCTTCCGAAGACGCAGAGGATGCATGTATTTGTGCAGTGACTCTGGAGGGCTGCTTTTTCCTGATGGAGTATGAGCAGCTTATGGATGTGGCACAGACAGTTCGCAGACATTTTACACTGGCGGAGGATGTCATCTGGAGCGCACACTGCGAGCCAGGGCGGTTAAGCACCGGCATCCTGAATTTCTGTAAGAATGTAAAAATGAAGGAGCTTTGCCTGGATTACCGGACCAGTTCCGTAGAAGAGGCAAAAAAACTGGAATATCCCCCTGCACACACAGAGATGCAGCACACAAAGCAGGTGCTGGAGCATTCCGTATTTACGGATTTCACGATTGCCATCGGCGGTGTGGGATGCAATCAGACAGAAGAAATCTGGAGCGAGACACTCCAAGACGTGTGAGGCTTTGCGCCCATGGCGATCCGTCTGGCGGCTGACACATCGGAGGAAAAAATAGAAAGCGCCGCAAAAAGACTGGCTGGATTTGGATATGAGCCTTATATTCCGGAAACCGGCTCTTCTGAACATGCTCAGAATCCCTCAAAGGTATTCGTGCGCCAGGGAAGGACGTTTCCAGTCGCTCCGCCTCCGGATGGGACGATTGGCTGCGGACTGGGGGCAATTACCCGCCTGGATGGGATGGCCTGCCAGAACACCTTAGATTTTCCGCTTTATCTGGAAGCGTCCGATCAGATTGCGCGGATTGCGCATACCATCTGACTTACACTGCGGGTTCTTTCGGAATATCCGAAAGTAAACATGCTTAGCAACGCTGCCTCAGATTCTGCAGAAAGGAGAGGAAGACTGACTGTTACTATTCACAGTCCAAAGTGGTTTAAATTACTCCATCCCAAATAGGCC
>JAJBUL010000140.1 GCA_020860365.1 Clostridiales bacterium
ATTCAATCGTCTCTCCAGTCTTCTGGTCACGGGCGAAGCGGCGCAGGAATGACCAGGACAGCTTCTGCTGCGATGGCGTCGTATTGTGCGGCATATTCTCCTCCCCGACGAAGCGCAGATGCCATTTTCCGGCGTTATTTTTCACATCTACGATATACAGCTCAAATCCATCCAGCCAAACCGTCTCGCCGCGGTCTCCCGGGATTCCTGTCAGACGAATGGCACGGTTTTTGCTCTCTTTGGTAGCCAGGATGTCTTCCTTCGTCTTCATCGGGCAGTTCATTGCTTCCAGACGCAGCTGATAGCTGGCCACGCGCTCTTCAAGCGAATATGGATGTGAGGTGCCTGGCTTCGCGTCCGGTGATCCCGGCAGATAAGAGTCCGGCGTCTCACTGATCGGATAATGAACAATGTGCTCTGTCATACCGGAAAGATTGATCAGAGGCATATCCACGCTCTTCAATTTTTCGAGGCGATCTCCCGCCATAACCAGGTTCCCAACGGTCATGAAACCGACCGGGTCTCCAAAGCTCGCCACAGCCGCGATCATCTCCGGATGGCGGATGGCGAATTCCACGGAGAAGAACCCATTGTGAGAATGTCCTGCGATATAGACACGGCTGGTGTCACACGGGAACATTTCAAAGGCTTCCTTTAAAATATCCGCCAGCAGATCATTGCTGTCCTGATCCTCCAGTACAAAATTCACCAGGATGCATTCTCCCTGTGCCGCGATGCGGAAATATTCATAAAAATAACTGGTTTCCGTCACCGCAAGGTGTTCATTCGCGCTGTTGACCTCCTGCATCACGGCAATCACCGGCAGCTTTGTCTCCGGGTGCTCCATCGCTTCCGTCGGGACTGCGGATTTCCAGTGACGGCCCTTCAGCTCATGGCTCTGATACAGCAATCCTCTGCTGCGCCAGTATTCCACAAAATCCGGATCATAAACATCATCAAACGCATACTCCACAGCGAACCCTTCCGCCAGCTCCGCGCCACTCTGGCTGTGGATCAGACGCTGCAGGTCGTATTCTGTGTTGCACCATTTCGCTCCCGCCATCTGGTCGCGGCTTAAGCTGGTGCGGTTCTCCCAGCGATTTGTAACATTGATCACCGGAACCTTCGCCTGTCCATAAGCAATGATTTCTCCGTCCGGATCCGCGAACGGTTCCCCATTTTCATCCACATAAGTAAAATCCGGAATTTCCTTCAGGCTGGCGCCGGCTTTTACCACCGGGCTCACATCCAGGTAAATCTCTTTTGTATCAGCTGGAGCCATAACATACGCTTCCTGAAGAATATTCACATAAACGCGGCTCAGATCCGGCCCATCGCATGCCAGGTAAACCATAATCGTATTCTGCTCCTGTGCCACCATCTCATTGAGCGCCTGCTTCTCCTCCAGAAGGCGCATTGCCCACCAGGGATCCGTCAGATCCACGTTGTCCATCGAGAAAATTCCCGGCGTCTTCAGACTGAAGTCCTTCATACACCTGGTCGGCGCTACCAGAATCCAGGCCAGTCCACCCTGAGAGCGAACCTCCACATAGACGTCCCTGGACGCCCAGTAGTCGATCACCTCTGGCAGAGATACCGCGTTTGATTTCGGGTTATAGCATGGTAATTCTCTGTAATTCTCATACTTCTGCGCAGCCGGATACGGCGTCGTATTCTTCGGACTGTTCGCACCAATCCACTTTATGAGGCCGAATACTGTGCTGATCTTGCTCTCCCACTTCTCCGTTTTCCAGAGATCCTGATTGGGGTACTGAAAATAACGATTCATAGCTTCTCTCTCCTTTTCTTTATTTGTAACGGTTCAGAACAGCCACAGACCGCCTGCTATTCTGAATGGATACTGTTTCCTATTTCTTTCACAACACGCACAGATCACTCCCGATGTGCCGCAGATGATTCTGATATTCCTGCGTCCCATACAGGACGTCACGTAAGTTGCAAAGCTCAATCTGATTTTCCTTGATCCAGTCATGCAGCCTTCTGGAACAGAGCCCTTCTACATCATAGGTTCGGCTCACGGTATAATAGCGGGTATTCGGACCGTAATCCCCCAGCTTCGCGACATAGTAGTCCAGATAGCCCGGATGGAACCCATGCATTATCGCCGATCCTTCCGGCAGATCATGCAGACGCATCCGGTCCTCCAGAAGAAACTTCACCGGGTCATAGTCCCACTGCTCTTTAAACGTCTCTACCATAATATCCCCGGCCACGATACCGCGCTGATCGATGATATAAAGCCCCGCCTTTTCCCACTGCGGCGCGACCGGATCATTCTGAAAGGTTCCGTCCGGCTGCAAATGCATCTTGTGCCCGTAATCACAGACCATGCCGTATTCTTTTGTCACCTGCGCCATCGCCCGCGTAAATGGAGTATTTCCCTCCGATACACCGCCTACATCCGGCGCACGCCCCAGGATTTCCACACAGCGGTTCAGCTCCGTACGCATTTCCGCGAGCGCTTCCTCGAAATTAACATCCTCCGCCGTTTTTACATCATGACGGAAACGGTCTGTCCCCGGAATGACCAGAGATGGCACCTCTTTGGCATCCAACACCGGAGAGTTCCAGAAATGTGTATGCCAGCCCACGCTTACCCAGGGCATCTCCTTCAGACGCTTCAACGCGTCTACGGTACCCGGAGATTCCAGCATGATATCCGCTGATGTAGAATACCCATTCGCGTAGGTCTCAAAGGTACCGATGTTGTAGACGTCCGTATACCCTACGTCGTCTGTCCGAATTACTAATCTGTACATGATTTTGTTCCTCCTTACACCCATGAAATATTATAATTTGACAGCGCCCTTGTACCATGTTATTACAATTCAATGATTGCTCCTGTCTGGGGATCTCTCGCAAATCTGCGCAAAAAACTCCAGGAAACCATCTGCTGCGCCGGAGTCGTATTGTGCGGCATGTTTTCCTCTCCCACCATACACAGATGATACTTTCCGTTGTTGTTCTTTACGTACACAATATACAGCTCAAATCCGTCTATCCAGATTACTTCGCTCTTATCGCCGGGAACGCCAAGCATACGGATGGCTCTTTCTTCGCTGTTCTTCGTAGCAAGAATCTCCTCATCTGTCTTTGTCGGGCAGCCGGACGCCTTCAGGCGAAGCCGCCACCCTTCAGCGCGCTCCTTAAACGTACTCATTTCCTTTACCGGTCCGGCGATCGGGCGATAGCCGCTCCCATCCTCACTGATCGGATAATGGCTGCGCATCTCGCACATCCCGCACAGGTTAATCACCGGCATATCGACTTTCGAAGCCCGCTCGGCCCGTTCCGGCGTCATCGGCGTAATTCCCGAATTCGCCAGCCCTGGCGCGTCTCCAAAGGTAGCTACGGCTGTGATCAGCTCCGAATGGCGATGGGCAAATTCCAGAGGATAATGCCCATTATGCGAATGCCCCGCAATGTATACCCGGGTCATATCCATCATCGGATACCGTTTCTTCGCATCCTCAAGAATATCCACCAGAAGCTCATTGCTCTCGGCGTCTTCCAGGACAAAATTAATCAGAATACACGCCCCCTGCGCGCAGATCCGGAAATATTCGTAGAAATAGCTTGTCTCAGTTACTGCCAGATGCTCGTTTGCGTGATTCACTTCCTGCATCACACAGATAACTGGAAGCTTTTCCGCCGGATTTTCGAACGCACTCTTGGGAACTGCAGCCTTCCAGCGGCGGCTTTTTGTCTCATGGTTTACATAGGTAAGTCCCATGGCGTCCCAATAATTCAGGAAATCTTCATCGGTCGTCTTATCATATTGATACTCAACCGCCATGCCTTCCGCCATCTTCTTACCGGTCTCACTGTACATCACGCGGTCAAAGTCATAATAGCTGTTGCTCCAGTTGATCATCGCGACCTGATCTCTGGTCAGACTCGTCTTATTTTCCCAGCGCCCGGTAATGTCACGCGCGGGAACCCTGGCGGAACCGAACGGTGCCACACATTCGTCCGGGTTGACCACATTTCCTTCGTCATCCCGGTACACAAAATCCGGTATGTCCGCAAGCTTCACGCCCTGCTCATAAACATTACTGACATCCAGGTAAACCTTATTTACGTCGCCGGCCACAAAGACGAACGCTTCCTGCAGAATATTGACATAGACGCGTCCCTCGTCCGACCGGTTGATACAGATATAGTATACCATCACATCCTGCTGTTCGGCTACCATATCATTGTAAGCCTTATACTTTTCGAGCGTTTTCATCGCCCAGTACGGATCCGCGAGATCCACCATATGGAAAACAACCAGCGTCGGAAGCTTCGCAGCAAAGTCATCCAGACACTTATCCGGACACATGATCAGCCAGCCGAAACCGCCCTGCGCGCGGCGTTCATAGTGGACGCCCCGGTCTTTCCAGTACTGTACCACCTCCGGGATACTGACCGCATTGGTCTTTTTATCATAACAGGCCAGCTTTTTTGCCTCATCCCCGTAAAGCCCGTCCAGCGGCGACGGGTAAACTGAGTCGTCTACCGTCCCGTTATTTCCCATCCATTTTACAAGCCCGAAAATCGAACTGATGGTATCCTTCCAAACATCAACATCCCAGTATTTCCGATTTTCATAGTCAAAATATTTGTTCATTTTCTCCTCTTTCCCCTATCGCGCGGATACGCTTTTGTGCCTCATACTAACCCAGCGCTATGTTCCTAAAAAGGAGGGCTGCCTTTCGGCAGCCCTCCTGTAATCCTCTGCTTACGCAGCCGGGCCTACGTTGGCATTCCTTTTCATAACATATGGTAACGCAGTCAGATTATGATTTTTCGTCATCACTCACTTCATTTTCGACTTTCAACCCAGGCATATGTGCATCATTTACTCCGTCAGCTCTAATGCCGCCGTTTCACCAGCAACACGTCCGGCTGTCGTAAATGTACCCATGGACATACCGCCTACATAGTAATCGCCAAAAATGTTACCATCCGCGCACTCTCCGGCAGCAAACAGATTCTCAATCACGTTTCCGTCTGTATCCAGGACATGACCGGTATAATCAATCGTGATTCCGCCGCCCATGGTGCCATACGCGCCACCGTAAATCTGATATGCGTAATATCCGGAAGTACCCTCATACGCGACCAGGTTCTCCGCTGCTTTTCCAAAATCTTCATCCTCACCAGCCGCGCACAGCTCATTGTAACGCTCTACGGTCGCCTGCAAGGTATCCGGATCCGCGCCGATCGCCTCCGCAAGCTCCTCAATGGTCTCGCCATAATAGATTGCAAGGCCAGCCTCGTATGCGCTTGCCAGAGCATCTGCCACATTCTCCAGAGCGGTATCCGCGATCAGCCACTGTTTCGAAGAGCCTTCCGCCCAAAGGAGATCCGCCATCGCCATACTGCTTGTGGACTCATCCAGGAAACGCTCACCATCTTCATTGACAATAATGGACGCTGACGTACTCGGACGATTTTCGCTCGGCAGGGCGCTTCTCAGTGTCTGATTGAATTCCACACCAGACTGCTTGATCCGCAGGCCATCCTCAATCGATGCGCCAACCGCTTCCGCCATCCGCTGTCCGTCGCCGGTATCTCCTGTGCTCGCGGACTTGGAAATGATCGCGTTTGAATCCGACGGATAGTTTTCAAATTCCGCCTCTGTGTCATACAGAGAACCGCCGGTCGTCAGGATAACCTTAGAAGCATGAATTGTCAGGCTGTCTCCATTGCTGGTCGCTTCCACGCCCACTGCTGCTCCATCTTCCATAATAATCGCGTCGCCCGTAGTGTTCGTCAGGATCGTGATTCCCTGTTCTTCTGCCACACTGGTCAGTGCTGCCATATAAGACGCCCCGCCGGATTCACCGATCACTTCCGCGCCATGGCTGCTCGCCTTTGCCTCGAAATTCACACCCAGATCAGTCAGGAGAAGGATGGTATCATCCAAAGTTGTCAGATTGTAATACAGATAATCCCAGTCTACCTCATAGGTGTCCGAGCCTTCCTCATACTTTCCGATCAGGTAATTCTCTAAAACCTCCCAGGAATCATCCGCGTCCTCAACGTTTTCCTGCACGTAGGTTGACTCAATGATATTCATACGTGCGCTTGAGAGCGCTCCGGAGCCGCCTGTCATATAATTCTTTTCCAGCACGATCACGCTCGCGCCCATATTTGCCGCACCAATCGCAGCCGCCATACCGGCTGTACCGCCGCCAACCACGACGACATCCGCTGTCATATCATCCAGCGTCTCCGCCTCATGCTCCATCGTTGCACTGTAATCGGAAGTGCTGAAACCGGCTTCTGTAATCGCCGCTGATACCACGCGCTTAATCGCGCTGCTGGTCAGTGTTGCCCCAGATACCGTATCCACCGACACGGACTGATATTCCACAACCCACTGCGGAATCAGCTCCAGTGCCGCATCCGCAACACCCACCGTCTCCGAACTTTCATCAATCACGACATCTGTGATCTCCGAACCGGAAAACGTCACCGACACAGTAATGTCCCCGTTTCTTCCGGCAGCTGTCTCTGTATAAGTCACAGCCTCTTCATCCGCCATGGCCACACACGACATTCCAGCCACCAGACTCAGTGACAACAATCCTGCAAGCACCCTTTTCATTCTTTTCTTCATTCTTTTTCCCTCCATGTTTCTTAGCTTATAGTAAACGACACAAGTCGTTTTACTTTGTGCCAGACGCGGAGCTGCAGCGTCTGGCATCCAGTGAATGTCCGTTTAGTGCCAACCGAAACGGAGCAAAAACAATCTCCTGTCCATCCGCGTCTATGTGCATCATTTACTCCGTCAGCAGCTTCCGGGTCTTCCACCTTCCGCTGATGAAGAAGATAAAGCAGATAACGCCCGGCAATGCCCGCGACCAGCCGATCGCCCAGAAATATCCCATAACACCCCAGCCGAGGATATTGGCGAAGATGATGCTGAGGCCAACCTTACAGATCACACCGTCCAGGATACCGATCGCAAAGTTCATCGACGCATAACCGCTGCCGATCACCATGGACTGGAAGGAGGACGTGATCGCGGAGGTAATAAAGTGCAGCACCATAATCTGCATATAGATGACGCCCATTTCCAGAACTGCCTCATCCTTGGTAAACAGGCCGAAGATCGCTTTCGGAATCGTAACCGACATCACGGAGAGAACCGCCGCGATCAGCATGGTGCAGCCAAAGGTATACCAGACGGTCTGCTCCGCGCGCTTCTGTTTTTTCGCACCCAGGTTCTGCCCCACCATGGCAGCGGACGCCTGTGAAACACCGGTTGTAAACACATCCAGGAACTTCTGAAGCTTGTTGCCCACGCTGTTTGTCGTGGACGCGGTAAGGCCGTAGCTGTTGATATTCGAGTTGACCCACAGCAGGGAGAAGCGGACGAACATCGAACGGATGGCCTGCGGCAGTCCCTGCCCGATAATGATTCTGGCAGCCTGCATATCCATCTTAAAGTAGCTCAGCTTCAGTTCAAAATCGAATTGTTCTTTGTGTGAGAGCATGAAATAAAACGCCGCTCCAAACGCGCCAACCTGTGCCAGCGTCGTAGCAATCGCGGTTCCTGCCGCTTCCAGTTTAAATACCGCTACTAAGATCACATCCAGTACAATATTGATCACCGCGGCAACAATAATGAAGACCAGCGGCCGCTTTGATTCGCCCATACCACGGAGGACGCCGCACACCGCATTGTATCCGAAAATGAACGGCATACCGACTGCGGTAATGATCATATAAGACACCGCCTGACTCATTGCCTCCTCCGGACAGTTCAGAAGATTCAGAATCGGCACACAGCCAGCGATCGTGATGATCATAAAGACGATCGACATCAGAACCATCAGCGTAATCAGCGTGCCAATGCCCCGTTTGGTCTTCGCCTCCTGCTTTGAACCAACCAGCTGCGCAATGTAAATCTGTCCGGCGTTTGCAAACGCGGTAGCGATCGGCGTCACCAGATCGGCAATCTCACCGCCGGAGGATACGCCCACCGTTCCCGTACTTCCCACAAACTGACCAATCACGATCAGGCCTACCAGGGAATACAGCTGTTGAATAATATTTGTCAATACAATCGGAACGGCAAAAACCATCAGGCACCTTAATATGGAGCCCTCTGTCAGATCCATTCCGACCTTTTTCTTACCGGCAACCGTACTGCCCATATTGCCTTCCTCCTTCTTTTGAATTTCTGTAACGGTTACGACTTATTCAATAAGTGTCAAATGTCCAAGTACGCTTCCATTCATGCGACTCTCCCGGTGCAAGCGCAAATTCGTGTACAACCTCCGGGGATACCATGTGATCCACGCCCCAAATGGCGATAAACTTCGGGATAAAATAATCCGCACCGTCCACATATGCTCTTGCGCCGCGATGAGAAAGGCGCCAGGTAAACGGAACCACCTGCTCCATGTCTTCTCCCTGAATCGCAAAATCCGTATCAATCGCTGTAAATTCACAGAAGGTAATTCCCTTGCCGGCTCCCCGCATTGCTCCGGAAAATCCTCGCCGGTTATTCAGTCGGTCATAGCCCAGATCCGGGCACTGCGGCAGACTCAGCTCATAGTCTGAGCCGACTGCCATCCCGTCAATGCTGATAAAATTGTGGCAGAACTCATTCATGACGATCCCCTTTTCACCAACATTTTCCGTCACGGTCACCATCGTCATCTGGTTATCCCTGACAGAAATCGTCTTTACGGTGCGGATCGCATACCCCAGACAGAGAATCGGCTCAGTCGTAAAGACTGCCTCCTGCTCTGTATGCGTAAAATTCACCGGAAACTCCTGGATTTCCTTATAGGTCTTATGGAATATGTATTTGTTGTCCTCCTCCTTGCGGATAAGGCCAATCCCGAATTTCGGAAAGAACTCGCCAATCTGAGCCTCCGCGCTTGGGTCGAAGCGAAATTCATTGCAGAATCCACGTCCACCAGAACACGGATGTGCCAGATTGCGCGGTTCCGATGCGGCAAAATGCATCGCACCATCCAATACTACATCTGATATAAAACCGGCACGGTCAAAACGCGATTTATTATTCGGTGCCTCTCCTGGCTCGGCGATCTCCACGCGCAGGCGGTCACTGCCTATCGTAAACATTTGATTTCCTCCTGGTCTCAAAACCTTTGCATATCTCTACAATCTCTGATTTCTTCTATTCTATTTTCTGTGGCGGGATGACACAGCCACCGGCTCGCCATACCGCGAACAGCCATTAAACCGATTTCTCGTTATAGCAGAGTGTTCCCAGTCCCTCTACATAGCGAAAATACTGGATCATACCATTCCGTTCTCCACGGTATGTATAATTGTGCTCCGGATCCGTGCAGACGGCTTCACACGCGTCCAGCATATTCTTCACGGTCGTATTTTCCAGATCCGTCACAAAATGCCCGGTAAACACGGAGTCATACTCGTCCATACGCGCGGCCAGCTTTCTTAAATTATCACGAAGTGCAGTCACGGTCGCGTACTCGCCAAACGGTTTTCCAGGCTTCGGCCCGGATATGCCCACACGCATACTGATTACGTCATCACCGGCGAACAGGATACGATTCTTCTTGTCCAGATATCCGGCGTGTCCGGCGCTGTGTCCGCCCATATGCACCAGCTCAACCTCATAGCCATCTCCCAGGTCAAAGGTATAGCCGTCCGGACAGGCGACGACTTCATACGCTTTAAACGGAATCAGATCATCACGGTCAAACTCTGCCCAGATGCCGCGCCCCGTGCCCTCCTCAAACAGATAATCCCAGATATGCGCATCCTGCTGCCGGATCACCGGAGCCTCATACTCATGACAATACACCCGGTCAAACTGGGCATTCCCATACGCATGGTCAAAATGGCTGTGCGTATTCACTACAATGACTTCTTTGCCACCGGTCAGTTCCTCTACCAGACCTTTCAGGTTCCCCAGGCCAAAGCTGGTATCCACCAGGAGCGCTTTCTCGGGTCCGATCGTCAGATACATCCAGGAATCGCCCATCCCGTCCAGGCTCTCTGTCAGAATCCCATACAGATTCTCCCTGAACTGAAAAACCTCCGCATAAGGATCCACCGGGTAGATTTTTTTCGTCCTGTCATGCTCCCGCAGAAGCTTCATATAAGCCCAGCAGGTCTCATCAATCGGCTCTGCCATATACACCCGCTCGCCCTTTGTCTCTGATAAGATCGGACGGCTCTGTCTCTTGCGCTTCTCCACCGGTATGCGGGTGCGCTCTTTCCCGGCTCCGGCACTTGCTTTTTTTCCATAACCTCGCCCCTTTTTAGTGTAATATTGTATTGTTGCTTTGTTGTAACTTTACAAACTATTATAAAATCCTTTTTGTGGAATGTCAACACCATTTTTCGTTTCTTTCGCGTATTTTTCAGGCCGTTTTTCCGGATTTTGCAGGAGGAGCACCAGTCACTCACAGGCATCACTCCGCCGGAATAATATCCCATTTATTTCCCTTACACAGCTGCACCTGATAAGGCATTACCGTAATATTTCTCGGCTCCTCCCGGTCGGCAATCCGGTTCACCAAAAGCTGCATGGCTGTTTTCCCCATCTGCACACGGTCTTTGTATAGGCAGCTGTAAGGGATCCCCAGGTACTCCAGATATTCCAGCCGGTCGAAACCAATCACCTGAATATCCTTGCCCAGCTCCACGCCGCATTCCGTTGCCGCCTGCAGGAAACCAATGCTGGCCCGGTTACTGCAGGTCAGGATTCCATCCGGGATATCCTCCCCATGAAACAGATCGCAGAACAGTTCATGTGCTTTCTCTATTGTAAAATCTCCCTGGTAGACATGCTCCTCCTTCAGCGGAATTCCCTGCTCCGCCAGGCCATCCGTAAATCCCCAGTACCGATCCCTGGCTACACGCCCTTCCGTCCCTCCTGTGATAATCGCAAGATTTTTGCAGCCGGATTCACAGAGAATCCGAGCCGCAAAATAGGTACTCTGATAATCTTCAAATAAGACCATATCCCAGGGAAGCTGATCCTGGCCCCGGTCCATAATCACAGCAGGGATATCCAGATGCAAAAGCTTTGTCTTCAGCTCCAGCCCCGTCGGATTACCGACATAATCCACAGAAGGACTGATCGCTACGCCGCAGACACGATATTGCTGCAGAATATCCAGGGCGCGCGCCTCCTTCTTCGGATCTCCTTTGGTATCAAACAGCATAAGCGTCAGGTTATTCGCATCCGCCACCTCTGCAATGCCTCGAAGGACATCCCCATAGAAGCGGTTATTCACCTCAGAGACAATCACCCCCACGGTGTTGCTCTCCTGCTTCGAAAGGTTCACCGCGCCCACTGCCGGCACATAATGATACTTGTCGATAACCTCCTGAATTTTGCGGCAAGTCTCTTCCTTTACATACCCGCTCTTATTGATATATCTGGAAACGGTAGCTTTGGATACACCGGCAAGCTCCGCCACTTCTCTGATTGTAAGCATCTGAATATTCCCCAACTCTCCAGTATAAAAGCCTGCCCGCATAATAAAATAGAATCCTGCGAAGCAGGATTCCCGCGCTGTCGCGCGTCTGCGTAAGCAGACAGTTTCATCTGCGCGACATGCGCATCCCGCCCGGAGGGCTTTTTGTCCGATAGGGAAGTTCGGAGAGCTTTCCTATCGGACAAAATATATGAACCCGCAGGCAGCTTAATCTCTATCTTTGCCATCTCTGCTATCATACTCTGACTTCCCGGAAAAGTAAAGGATAAGCTTCTTGCGGGATTCGCCCTGCCACGCTGCAGGCACGCAGCCGGGCTGAAGACAGAAAGTTCTTATCTTCTGTATACGCCCGGCGCCGGATCATAACCAGGGAAAATCGCATCCAGCTCACGCATGCATTCTTCCGGAATCGTAAAGTCCAGCGCGTGAATGGTATCCAGCTGCTCCACGGTGCGCGGACCCATAATAACCGATGTAACCGCCGGATTCGAGAGAATCCAGTTGACCGCGACATGCGCCTCCGACTCTCCGAGCCGGTCACAGATCTCTGAAAAGCCCTGCAGCTTTGCCAGCAGCTCCGGCTCCAGCTTTCCGTCAAATTTATGGGAGCGCTGGTTTTCGGAGATGGTTTTCCTGTAGCTGCCGCTCAGCTTGCCCATTCCCAGCGGGCTGAAGATGACAACACCCAGCCCCAGCTCCTGGCAGGTCGGGTTCAGCTCGATCTCCGGAAGACGGGAGAGCAGATTATAGCGGTGCTGGCTCACAACCGGTCCGAGGCGATTCGTCGTCTGTGCGTAGCTGTGGGCATAGCAGATCTGTCTCGCGGCAAAATTGCTGCAGCCAATGTAGTCCAGCTTACCTGCGTTTTTAAAAACATCAAATGCGCCATACAGCTCCTCCCAGGGAGCGTGTGGCTCAAACTCATGCATATAACAGATTTCGACATGATCAGTCTGCAGCCTTTTTAAAGAAGCCTCCAGGTGGCGGCGAATCTTGTAGGCAGAGAGTCCGCCCCCGCCGTTCGGGCCATCGTTTTCATCATGCATATCCGCGAAAACCTTGGTGGCAAGCACCACTTTTTCCCGGCGTCCTCCGCCCTGCTTAAACCATCTTCCAATGATTTCCTCTGTCAGACCCGCACGTCCCACAGAACCGCGTGAGCCATACATATTTGCCGTATCAAAAAAATTAATCCCGGCATCCAGCGCGGCGTCCATGATGCGAAATGCCTCTTTTTCATCCGTGTTGAGTCCGAAATTCATCGTACCCAGGCACAGACGGCTAACTTTCAGTCCGGTCGCCCCCAGATAAGTATATTCCATAACACGCCTCCTATTCCTGCTCACTGAACGGTACATAATCCGTATCGATTACCACCTCAGCGCCATCCTTCACGAATTTCACATCAAACCCCTGGCTTCCGCTCATCCAGCGCAGATAGCGAAGATGTTCGTCGCTTCTCACAGAAGCAGGGTCTACCGGCATAAACACCGCATCGTTATTCATCCACAGGGGTACATAAGAGACGCGGCTGATTTTCCCTTCTTCTATTTCTGCCTTCACAAGAATATTTTTCTGTGAATTGATGTCATAAGGATAGCGCGGGCAGTCCGGGTTGGTCTCCGCCCGCACGCCAAACCGTGTCACCCAGTAAATATCTGAGGCCTTTTCCGGCTTAAACTGGAAGCCCTCATAACGGCGCATGCTGAAATTGCTGAGGCTGTAGAAGATCACCTTTCCTTTATACACCTCCACGCCTTTCATGATATGAGGATGGGAACCCAGAATCAGATCCGCACCGGCATCGATCGCTGCGTGCGCCAGCTCCTTCTGATAGTCCGCGATCACATCCGGGTGCCAGTGAATGCCCCAGTGCATGGAGACAACGACCACATCCACCTGCTCCTTCAGGCTTTTGATGTCCTCGATCATAGCCGCCATTTCGCCCGGATTTGCCTTCGTATGGATGCGGGGCGGCATTCCCGGCTGTGTGTCATATACTTCGATCGACGTACTCGCGCGCAGCGGAACACAGCCGGCATGTGTGGCTGTCGCCGCATAGCCTCTTGTCACAACAGAACAATAGCCCAGGAACCCGACCTTCGTGCCTTTCACATCAAAAATATATGGTTTTCTGGCGTCAGCCAGATTCCGTCCCGCGCCAATCACATGGACGCCATGCGCTTCGAGCGTATCCAGGGTTTCAAACAGCGCCTCATCCCCGATGTCCATCGTGTGATTGGTCGCATAGGACATCACATTGATATGCGCATCCTTAATCACCTGCGCCCCCTTTTCCGGGGTCGGCATCCACTGGCTTGAACCATTCATATCGCTCCCGTCAAACCCATCAAAATGGAGGTGACGCACACCGCCAGTTTCCCCGGAAATCAACTGTTCCAGCTGGCCGAAATTAATATCGGCCGCTTCCGTAAACGGGCGGATCCCATCGAACGTATCTCCGTTTTCCTCGATCCGGAAGCCTATATCTCCAACCGCTGTCAAAGTAACCTTGTCAGCCATAATTGTTCCTCTCTTTCTCCATACCTGTTCCAGTCCGTCTGGCAGACTTCTTTCCGATTATTATGCTCCTGCGGATTTCTCCGTGCTTCGCACTCATGCTGTTCTCCGCTACTGCTCCATCCGAGCATCCGCATTCTCCTCCGACCACCTCTGCTCCGCAGCCACATTTCGTCCCGCCACTCTTCCCATGGCCAGAGACTCCGCCAGGTTGCCCCCGCCATTGTAAAGCATGCCGAAAAAGGATCCCAGCTCGCCGCAGGAATAAAGACGCGGAATTGGCGTCTTGTCCGGGCGAATCACCTGACAGTCTATGTTTTTGCGCGGTCCGCCCTGCGTATTCGGACCGCCCGGCCACAGCTTTACCGCATAAAACGGGCCGTCACAGATCGGATCCAGGCCGTTCTTTGGCCTGCCAAAATCCTCGTCTACCCCTTTTTCGCAAAAACGATTGTAGCGCTGTACCGTGCGGACAAAATTTTCTGTGTCAAAAAGACCGTGTGTGTCTGCGTCTGCGGCAAGCATCCTTCCCAGCTCTTCCAGGGAATCTGCCTTTAATATCCAACCCTTTTTAATCTCTTCCTGATTGTCATCGCTCCAGAGATAATGAATCGGTCCCATCACTCCATCCGGCGGATTGCAGGCGCCATGTTTACTGGCGAGAGAACCCATCTGGCGGCGTTTTTCATCAAAAATCCAGAACGCCGGAATTCGCGGGTAGCAGTTGGCATAGCAGTCAAAATTTGCCAGCTCATAGCCAAACGCGTGAAGCTTAAATCGCTCGTTTGTAAAACGATTCCCCCGCTGGTCTACAAAAATACTCGCCTGTGAGTGATGCTGTGTGCCAAATGCCAGCATATGCTCCGGGAACTTCATGGCTACCCGGAAGGAAATGCTGTTCATATGCCACAGGTCTGCGCCGACCTCCTGTGCCATGGCAATCCCTTCTCCGGTGTTTCCGGGGTTGCCAAAGAATTCGATTGGCAGCGGACGCAGATAATTCCGTTTCATATAATCATGAAACTCAAAGCCGCCGCAGGCCAGAACCACGCCCTTGCGCGCCTTTATCGCAAATGCACTTCCATCTGCCCGCCTGCCGCGCACACCGCGGACTTCTCCGTCTGTAAAGGCCAGATGCTCTGCTGCGTGTCCCCAGCGCACGGGGATCTCCCGCTGGTTCACTGCATCCGTAAGTACATGGAATAGCGCGGCTCCGCCGCGGCGAGGCTTCTTTCCCTCTTCTGTCGGGAGTTCCCGTTTCACCCAGAATACACAGATGGACTCGGAACCGGGAACCTCCGGAAAGTCCGCGTCATAAATTCCGACTGCGCTACTCTCCGGCCGGTGCGCATGTATCATATCCATATGTGCAAAAGACGGACTCATACTCTCTACACCGCCGATCGTCGCACCAATGGATTCGAGCCAGGAGAGGTTTTCACTCATCCGCTCACAGAGCTGACGGATCATAGCCGCCTCTTCCTCATCCACGGTCTCATTCGCAATCTTTCTCAGGCCGGTAAAATATTGAATGGCTTTTTCCACATCCTCCGGAACCAGAATACCGCCTCCGCTCATGCGGGTGCTGGGCGTATGGTTCGTACAGGTGGGTGTATCCTCCAGTTGTTTTTCCAGGATAACAACGCGCGCACCCGCATCGTGCGCGCTGATCGCGGTGGCGGCTCCGGCGCCGCCATAGCCAACCACGACCACATCTGTTTCTTCTGTCCAGTCAAATTTCTCAGACATAGCAGATATCCTCTCTGTTTTACTTTTCGCACTCCTTATCCGGATGCACCAGCTGCTCGATTCCATACTCACGCAATACGTATTCGTAAGTCAGCTGATCCAGAGGTGAAGTAAGGCCGCTGTGAACCGTTACGTCGTCGCCGATCACAACATAGCCATAATCCTCCCCGGCATCCGGCCAGCTGGTGAGGCCCTCTCCGTTTGGATCGCCATATTTAATAAAATTACACCAGTAGGTGCTGCTGATTTCAGAAACCTGGTAGTCCACCTCCTGCCACTTCGCTCCCTCCGGATAATTCTCCTCGATTGCGCCAAACACATACCAGCGCTCATTGCCGTGATCCGGCAGCGGATTTTTTTCATTATAATCGGTCGCCGTATTGACCCGGGGCAGCGGTGTGGATTTCGCCCACAGGCAGACATAATTTTTATTCTTCGGGTTCTTTTTCTTCATATATTCCGCGAAGATCCGGTTGAGCATCAGATTGCGGCTGTAATTGTTGCTCGCGCAGCGTGCCAGGCCAAAGCTGCCCAGCTTCTTCGCTTCGTTCAGCGCCGTTTCATCATCGACCTGCACCAGTTCCCGGAAGTTGTATTTATCATACAGATTGCCCAGGCGCTCCTTAAAAAACGCATAAAAGCTCTCCGTATCCGTGATAGGCAGTGTGTCGCCGCGGAAAAATCCATAGGTTCCCGGGTCGCCTGCCGCTGCAAACACGTTCGACTCTCCAAGTGTGGTAAAGGTCAAAAAGTCAATTCTGTCCAGTCCGGCTTCAAAGCAGGCCTTGATGCTCGGATAAGGAATCAGGTCTCCGTCATAAATGAAATCTCCCGGGTAATTATCCCGCGGGACATCCCTGTGAATCTCCAGACTGTCGAGCGCACGCAGCTCCCGGGCTGTCAGACTGGTATCCACGCCAATATAGCGAAGGTAGTCCAGGCCGAACGCTTCTGCCTCCTGTATCGTCAGGAAGTCCGGCTGCGCCCACTTCAGTCCGCTTTCGGTAATCACACGTTTAATACGACCCTTCGACGCCGGGATAGACGCCAGCACACAGGCTTTCGTCGAGCCGCCCGACTGACCGCCGACCGTGATGTTATCCGGATCTCCGCCAAACTGTTCGATGTTGTCGGTCACCCAGTCCAGAGCCTTGATCAGGTCCATCAGCCCATAATTTCCGCTATAGCCTCCCTGCTCCGCGCTGATCTGCGGCAGCGCCATATAACCAAAAATATTCAGACGGTGCCCGACGCTCACCACCACACAGCCGCGCCGCGCAAATTCACGGATATCCTCCCCGTCCAGATGATTATGGCCGTTGGTCTGACCGCCTCCGTGCAGCCAGATATAGACCGGTCGTTTTTCACCCGGAGAAGAGGCTGCCGTTGTCAGATTCAGATACAGGCAGTCCTCGCTCATATTTTCATAGACAATATCCAGATGCATGGCCTGATACTGAATCTCGATCGGCGCATACTCCACACACTGCCGTACGCCCTCCCAGGGCTCCATATCCTGAGGCGGCGCCCAGCGGAGATCTCCTATCGGCGGCGCCGCGTATGGAATCCCTTTAAAAAATGTCACGCCTTCGTATTTTCCGTCCAGGTCAATTCCCTGTACTTTACCATAAGTTGTATTTACAATTCCGATTGACATAATTCCCTCTCTGTTTTCATGCAAACCTTTTTCATCATGATGATTGCTTCCATCGTCTCTGATATCACAGACCGTTATATCCCTGCGCTTCCATAATCATTTGACAAAAACAGGCACCATCGTAGAAATGCAATCCCCTGCCACAGCGCCAATCGCGCAAAGCCGCCCGTCTTCTGCCACGGAAAACCCAGCCACGTTCGGAGTCTCTCTGTTCAGCGAATACAAGTACTTCCCGTCCGGGGTAACACAGATCCCTCTGGGATAGCTTCCCCCACAGTCAATGTCCTGCAGCAGCGTCAGTGTATAGTCCTCATTGATATGGTAGACTGCAATGCAGTTGTAATCTCTCACCGCTGTGTACAGCGTACGGCCTGACGGATGCAGAATGATATCGGAGGGTTCTGCATGGATGGTACGGCCTGCCTGATATTCTTCTGAAAGCATATTCGCTTCACACACCTTCTCAAGCTCCCCGCTTTCCACATCGTAACGGTATCCCTGTACGACCAGCTTCTGCTCGTTCGAATTATAAAAAATGGGGGTGTCGGAGAGAAAGGCACTGTATCTGGGCCAGTATCCATAGCCCGCGTAAGTCTCCTTCAGAAGGAGCAGCTTCCCTTTTTCGCGGTCAATGTGGAAGGTAAAGATGCGGTCGGACCCGCAGTCATTCACCACATACAGCTCGCCGGTCGGGTCACAGCCCACCCAATGCGGATGGCAGAAGGTATCGAGCCCCGGCTTTCCGCTGCCTTTAAAGGTCATGGCGTCGCAGGCCTCGCCGATGCTGCCATCCTCATTCAGGCGGAAAAGAATCACGGAGCCTTCCTCCAGAATCACTTCTGTGCCGTAGCTTCCGTCCTCTTTTTGAATGAGCTTCGTAATATGCTTCGGCAGACAGTGATGAACCACCACCGCATATTTCTTACTCTTATCAATACAGATATAGGCCGGCATGGATCCCAGAGACGGCCTGTGATTCAGTTCTCTGAATTCGAGGGTCTCCGGATCCAGGCCAAAAGACCAGACATAGCCTCCGCCTCCCACGCAGCCGTGCTGGCTGGAAAGCTCTTCCACCACATAGGAAATCATCCGGTCGTTGTCAAAGCACTGCTGTCCGACACTGACGTCCGCCCGGCTGCGGGAAAGAAGCTTCAGCGCGCCAGTGTCTGCCTGATAATCATACAGGTACAGGCCGCTCTCATCTGCTCCGCTGGCGCAGCGGCCGCCGCCCAGCAAATAAAATTTCTCACTCATTCTTAAATCCCCCTTCTCGCATCGTAAATGTCCTGAATAATTACCTTGCATTTTTTATCCGACGGTGCCAGAAGCTTTCGCGCAGGAAAACCCATGGCGCCATCATCTGACAGGCGATCAGCCCTCGTATCTTTTAATGTACCGCGCGCCGATAGCCCTCTATCTCGCGCCGGTTGCCATATACAAAGTGTCCTTTGCAGACCTCTTCCCAGAATGGCTTGTCCTGGGTATAGTCATGCATCAGCGGATCATATACCAGCAGTTTTTTCTGTTTTTCAATCTCCGGATCCGGATTCGGCGCCGCGGAGAGCAGAGCCCGTGTATACGGATGCAGGGGATGAAGAAACAGCTCTTCCGCCTCTGCCAGCTCCACAATCTGTCCCCGGTAGATCACTGCAATCCGATCTGAGATAAAACGAACCACAGAGAGATCATGCGCGATGAAAAGATAGGTCAGGTCCCGTTTCGCCTTCAGATCGTTGAGCAAATTCAGCACCTGGGCGCGAATTGACACGTCCAGCGCCGAGATCGGCTCATCCGCCACAATAAACTCCGGTTCCATAATCAATGCCCGCGCGATCCCGATTCTCTGGCGCTGGCCTCCCGAGAACTCATGTGGGAATCTGGACGCAAATTCCGGCAGAAGTCCCACCTCGCGCAGCGCCTGCTGTACCTTCTCTTCCCGCTCCGCTTCATCCTTATAGAGATGAAAATTATAGAGTCCCTCTGAAACAATATAGTCTACCTTCGCACGCTCATTCAGAGACGCCATCGGATCCTGAAAGATCATCTGGCAGTTGCGGATAATTTTCTCATTCAGAGATTTGCTTATTTTTCCATTGATTTTTGTGCCGCGATAGAGCACGTCGCCGCCGCTAGTCGGTACCATCCGCAGGATTGACCGACCAATGGTCGTCTTACCGGAGCCGGATTCCCCGACCAGGGCAAGCGTCTCTCCTTTAAATACCTGGAAGCTCACGCGGTTTACCGCCACAAAGGGATGCCGTTTATTCCCGAATTTCACTTCCAGATCCTTTACCTCTAAGAGTACCTCACGGTCTGGCTTTTCATGCGGATGCACGATTTTCTGCGCAGGGCGGTTGTCCGATCCGTCACGCAGCTTCTGAATGCTCTTCGGCTGCTCCATATGCGGCGCCCGCGGATCCAGGTACCAGGTTTTGGCCTTATGGGTCGGCGTCACGTCGAAAAACGGCGGCTCCTCCAGGAAATCAATCTGCAGCGCGTGCCGGTTTCTCGGAGCGAACGCATCTCCCTTAATTTCGTTAAAAAGATTTGGCGGGGTTCCGTCAATCGTAGGCAGAGTCTCGCCCTTGACGCCAAGCTGTGGCAATGCACTAAGCAGCGCCCACGCGTAGGGATGACGGGCGTCATAAAAGACCTCGTCAATCTTGCCGATCTCTACAATCTGTCCCGCGTACATAACGGCCACCCGATCCGCCACATTGGCAACCACACCAAGGTCATGTGTAATATAGATGATCGTCATGTGTAGCTCCTTTTGTAGGCTGCGTATCAGGTCAAGGATCTGCGCCTGTACCGTAACGTCCAGAGCAGTCGTCGGCTCATCACAGATCAGGATCTGCGGCTTACAGGCTATCGCGATGGCAATCACAACTCTCTGCCGCATGCCACCGGAAAATTCATGCGGATACTGGTCAAACCGTTTTTCAGGATCATGGATGCCCACGGTCTGAAGCAGCCGCAGCGCCTGTTTTTTGGCCTCCGCCCCGTGAATGCCCTGGTTCAGTTCGATGGTCTCCTGAATCTGTTTCCCGATTTTTTTCAGTGGATTAAGAGAGGTCATCGGATCCTGCATCACCATGGCGATCTTTTTCCCACGGATCTGCCGCCATTCTTTTTCTGTCTTGTATTTTGCGAGGTCATTCCCTTCATACAGGATCGAACCTCCGGTCACCTTTCCGTTCTTATCCAGCATTCCCACAAAACACTTGGTAAACACCGACTTTCCGGATCCCGATTCGCCCACAATCGCCAGCGTCTCCCCGTCATACAGATCCAGCGAGCATTTCCGGATTGCGCGCAGATAATTTCCACGCAGGCTGAATTGAACTTCTACATCTTTTGCCGATAAAATAGGTTCTTTTGTCATATCCGTCCCCTCCGTCATACGTGGTTTCTCGGATCACACGCGTCCGCTACCGCACTTCCGGCCAGGTAGAAAGTAATTGTCACCAGAGAGACAATGATGGCCGGGAAAAACAGGGTATACGGGTAGTCCAGAAAATAGCTTCTGGAATTTCTCAGCAGGATACCGAGGGACGGCGTATTGACATCCAGTCCCAGTCCCAGATAGGAAAGTGTCGATTCAAATCCGATCGTACCCGGTATGCTCATCGTTAGCCGCATAATGATAACACTAACCAGATAAGGCAGAATATTTTTCGTCAGAATACGACTGACCTTTGTGCCCAGACACCGCGACACCAGGTTGTACTCCCGGTCACGATACATAATCACCAGATTCCGGACATTCCGCGCCATATTCAGCCAGCCAAAGGCTGTCATGGAGACTGCCATGATAAAAAAGGACTGGCCGATCATCAGGGCGATCAGTGTCATATAAATAATCATCGGCACATTGCTGATCAGGTTATAGATCTCTGTGATGATTCGGTCAAGCGAACGGATATATCCCCAGATCAGACCAATGATAATGCCCAGCACCGCTTCACCGACAGCTACCACAGCCGCAAGCTTGATGGAAATCTGCGTCGCGTACCAGACCTGACACCAGTAATCGCGCCCCAGGTTGTCCGTTCCGAACCAGAATTCCGCGTTCGGGCTGGTAAATTTCAGTTTATTGTCCACCCGCAGGTCTGTGTAATCGTATTTTCCAATCTTCAGGGCAAAGAAGGAGAAAATAAAAATCGCCAGAAAAATAACGCACATGATCACCGCCGGCTTGTTTTTCAGAAAGTTACGCACCACAGAGCCCCAGTAGGAATAGTTGGAATAACCGGTTTTTTCCGCTTCCTCCGGATGATATTCCGCGAAGGAAAACAGCTCCGATTCTGTCTTGCCGTATTTCTTTTCTAATTCTTTTGTATCCATCAGCCGACGTCCCCCTTTCCTGTAATGCGGATTCTCGGATCAATGAGCGTCATAAGTACATCGCCCAGGAATACGCCCAGCACACCCATGCTCGCATAGATGATTACCAGTGTCTGTACGACCGGCGTATCGTATCTTCCGATCGCATCCGCCAGCAGAGGCCCCATCCCCGGCACGGAGAAGAATTTTTCCGCCAGCAGAGAGCCAGATACGGTGCTCAAAAAGGAAGCGGGCAGGTACTGCGCCATCGGCACAAACGCATTCTTAAGGACATGGCGGATCAGGATAGTCTTCTGAGACATACCCGTCATCTTCGCCAGCTTGATGTAGTCTTTGTTCAGCTCATCTACGACATACCGCCTGGTCCAGAGCATATATCCGGCCGTAGCTCCCATCGACATACAGAAGACTGGCATCACGGCCGATATCACCGGCTTCGTCACAGAATAGAGGGTCGGCAGCTTCAGCACCCGTGCACCGAATACCATCACCAGCGAATACGACACAATACTCGGCACCGCGTTCATGAAAATCGTATAGGCTGTCCCGATCCCGTCAAAAACCTTTCCTTTGAAATAAGCTTGGAACAGTCCGACCGGCACGCCAAGGCAAAGAGAAAAAATCAGTGCCACACAGCCCAGCCGCATGGAAAGTCCGAATTTGCTTCCGATCAGATCTACCACAGCGATACCGGAGGAAATTCTCCGCGAAGTACCAAAGTCAAAATGCAAAATATCATTGTAAAAAGATAACAGCTGTTTCCAGATCGGATCGGTAAGGCCCGCCGCCTGCAGAATCTCAAGCTTCTGAGCCTCCGTCAGTTTGTTTAACTGCTCTTCTGTAAAATAATAATCCGTCGGGAGCAGTCTCAGGAGCAAAAACACGATCGTCACCACAATCAAAACCGTCAGAAGAGATTGCAGCAGTCGTTTACAGGTGTATTTTGCCATATCAATCACCCCTTAATAGCAGAGCCCGCCAATACATGGAAACGGCATACAAACCTGTAACGTTTTGCTGCGTCATCATTGTATCAGCAGGCTCCTTAGAATCCATTCAGGAAACGCACAAAGCTGTTTCCTTATTTCCTGTTATCAGAACTCCTGATTAAGCCTCTTCCTGCCATGCTGCATAGAGTTCCTCATATTCGGCTCTTGTGTAACCGCCGATCTTGGTCTCCCAGTTGATGTAACGGCCCTTCTGGGAGCCAAATGCCGCGTAAAGCTTGCTCCAGTCGTTGACCCAAGTCAGAACGGACTCCGAGTTCTGCGCGTTCGGGAAGGTCAGCGCGTGATTCAGCATGAATGCTTCCGCTTCCGCAAATTTGGTGTAGCGGGCATCCATATCGTCCACGATCGCCTCTGCCTCCTGCACCATGTCCGTGTACTCCTGGAACAGCGCGAGCAGATCCTCATCCGTAATATCATTCAGCTTGCAGTAATTCATTGCGTAGTAAGCGGCTTCATTGCCGAGCGTCATTGTCTCCAGGAATTCCATCGGGTCATTGATGGAGGTATTCCAGCCGGAGAACACCAGAGAGTGCAGGGACGGCGTCTGTACTTCATCGGTAAAGGAGGATACATACGTCCGGATGTCCAGAACCACGTAGTCGTCGCCAAGGCAGTCGGAGAAAATCTGCTGCAGGATATATGCCTTGTCGATATTCGTCTGGTTGCTCGCTGATACATAGTAAGCAGCTGTGATTGGGAAGGTAACGCCCTGCGCGGTCAGCTCTTCGATCGCCTGCTCTTTATAGGAGTTCGCAAGCTCTGCGTCCAGACGATCCGGAGCGTCGTCATGATACTCGATGTTCAGCATGCTCTTTACCAGATCATTGTAGTCCGTGCCGTCTGACAGACTGCAAAGACCAGCCAGCGTAAAGGTGGTGTTCTGAATACCCAGCGGATTCATTCCGTTGACGGTCTCATTCCAGCTGGTCATATCCAAGCCATAGTAGAGAGACTGACGGAATGCTTCATTCGCCATCGCGCTGTTCCAATCCGTATCCGGTGTGCCGTCTTCATTGTTTTTCGCATAATTATAGTGCATTACATTGGAAGTAAAATAAGGAGAGCTGTCGCAGACATAATCATAATATGGATTGCTCTCATCACTGCGAATCGTCGTAAACGCAGAGGAGGTAAGCGTTACACGATAGATCTCTTCCGTCTGATACAGCTGCCATGCCACATCGTCGGACTCTACCATCGTCACCGTCACGGTATCGAAAAGATGTACATTGTCATAATTCCAGTAGCTCTCATTCTTGGTCAGCACCTTGGAATTGTTCTGCACATAGGTCGTGCAGGTGTACGGTCCGCAGTACCACAGCTTATCATAGGTCAGAGAATAGATACCCTCTGTCCCCAGCTCCGCCACCATACCGGCTGCCAGCGGATAAAGCTCCATAGAAGTACAGATCGACTCAAAATACGGGCAGTTCGTGACACAATGATAGGTGAGTGTTCCGTCTTCTGCCGTCACATTGACCATTTCAAGGAAGGTGGTCAGATCCAGCGCCCATGCTTCCTCCTGTGTAAGGTTCTTGGTATAATCGTAATAATCCTGCGCGCCCTCAATGACAGCGAGAACCATAGTGGTATTATTCGCATCATTCTTCCAGAAGTTCAGCACCCACTCCAGACCCCAGAGCCAGTCTTCCGCTGTTACGTCACCCAGGTAATTCCCCTGATAATCCACATAAGTCATCCCCTCACGGATGTGGAAATACCAGGAAAGTCCATCATCATCGGTTCCCCACTCATCTGCGGCGTCAGCGATGATATGGCCATGATTATCATTCGTCAGAAGTCCGTCGGTCAGGTTCGTCAGCACATCGGTTGTGTTGCTGGAGGTGCTGTAAAGCACATTCCAGGTCGTCATCTGTATAGCGTATAATGAAATTACCTGAAATCGGAAACAAAATTCCCTAAAATC
>JAJBUL010000298.1 GCA_020860365.1 Clostridiales bacterium
TGCTTGCTCGGAGTCGTTGACCTTATTATTCCTCACTCAGAAATGTAACATAAAGATCAACATCTAAAAATACATAACTGAGTCGAAATGAAAATGCTCGGCTGAAAAGGCAGCAGCTTGATCCGCTCACTGTGTGAATATTACGATGCAGTGAAACCGCTGTTCCGGAGGATCGGAAACCGCAAAACCGGCGATTGGAAACCGATAGACCGGAACAATGGAAACCGCTGTTTACTGTCGTGGCTGTAGCGACTCACTTGCTCAAAGCCGGGTCTAATCCGTATACTTCCCTCATAGACCGATAGTTAGACGGATCGGTAGGAAGGATGTCAATGGTAAAGCTGTCATATTTGATGCGGTCGATGATTGCTTCTGCAAGAGGGCTTTCATCACCACCAAGCTGATCATACCATCCGTTTGAATTATACTGTGAGCAGAAGATCGTGGATGATTTCTTACGTCTTCTGTGGAGCAGCTCCAGTATATCATGCTGTTCTGATTCCTTGGGTTTAAGGAGGAGCCATTCATCTACGATGAGCAGCATGGGAGTTGCATATTTGCCCTGTACTTTTTTTATATGATCCATCATTGCGGGCCATCTCCAGCTCAAGGAGGAGGTCGGGAAGGCGAATATATTTGGTCTTATAACGCTGCTTACATGCCTCCATGCCCAGCGCACATGCCAGGTAAGTCTTTCCGCTGCCCGTGGCACCGGTGATGAAGACATTCCTGTAAATATGGAGGGGTCTGGTGACATTTCATCGGAGCTTCTCCCGGTTCCCTACATCGTGGCGACCAAATTTCTGAAGCTTTTAAAGCAGCATCCGAGCCGGATGTTTCGTGCCGACGCGAAAGCGCAGGTCAGCTTCGACTATGACAGCGGCAGGATTACGACCTTCCTCTGCTCCGTGCAGCACTCCGAGGATGTGGAGCCGTCAGACTTCCGCACCATCGTGGAGACGCTTATGATTATGGCAGCTTCCGATTACGGATTAAATTCAGACTTCGAGAAACTCATCAATCCGACCGGACGGTTTGTGAAGGGTGGCTCTTTTGCGGATTGTGGTGTGACCGGTCGGAAGTTAGCGTGTGACACCTACGGCGGCATCGGGAGAATCGGAGGCGGCGCGATGTCGGGTAAGGACCCGAGCAAGGTTGATCGCTCCGCAGCTTACATGGCACGGAAGATTGCGAGGGATATCGTGCTGGCCGGATGGGCGAATAAGTGCGAGATTCAGCTTGCGTATGCCATCGAGGTTGAAAAGCCGGTCAGCATCGCGATTGACTGCTATGGAACAGAAAGCCAGAGCAGGGAATTTCTTTATGCTTACGTGCGTGAGAATTACGACCTGACGCCGAGGTGCATCATTAAGACACTGGGACTTCTGGATGTGGATTACAATCAGGTTTCTGCTTACGGGCATTTCACAAATCCGGAGATGCCGTGGGAGAAGTAAGGAGTTCATTTGAGAGAAATGCTTTCGTCCACCTTGTTGACTTTTCGTCCAAAACAGGGTGGAGATTGGACGAAAAGCAGACGGAGCGGACAAAAAAAGCCGCTGAGCACAAATATGTTGAATTTGCCTGTTGAAGAATTAGCTAATTCGTAGTAGAATAAAATTAGCTAAAAAAGGAGGCGATTTTCATGATCAGTGCTACGGCAACTGCGACAGAAATGCAGAATAATTTTGGTAAGTACCTGAATCTCGTAATTGAGGGACAGGAAGTTATCGTTACAAAAAACGGACGCGAAGTCGGCCGATTCATTCCAAAGTCAGCGGCTGTTTCCTATTTAACCGATTCATTGACTGGGATCTTAAAGGGTGATTACGACCTGGATGAGGTAAAGTCGGAAAGGCTCAGGGAAAAGTATGAAGCTGCTGATTGATGCGAATGTGCTGTTGGATGTTCTCCAAAATCGGGAACCGCATGTGAAAGACTCTTCGGTTATATGGAAGCTCTGCGAGACCGAACAGGTAAAGGGCTATGTATCGGCATTGACGTTTGCCAACATGGTGTATATTATGCGGAAAGAACTTGAACCGGAGAAGATCGAGGCTATCTTAAAGGCGCTGTCATTAATCTTCGATTTTGCTGATTTGAAGGGCATAGACCTTTCAAAAGCAGCAGAGTTGAAGTGGTCTGATTTTGAAGATGCCTTACAGAGTGTGACAGCCGAGAGGCTTGGTGTGGACTATATCATTACAAGAAATGTGAAAGATTTTGCGAGGAGCAAAGTTCTGGCGTTCACGCCAACGGAACTGATAGCGAGAATTTAAGAAAAACGAATAAAATGAAAAAGATGGCCGAGGTGATGATTCATCCCGGCTTTTCTTATGTCCGAAGAGAAGCGTGTGGACGGCAAGCTGATCCTGCCGGAAGCGGTGCAGGTCCTTCAGATAGTGGCCGGCGCCTAAGACTGACAGAGGGGAGGATGCCACATGGTTTTAGTTCCTTTGAGTGAGGCGAAGACCTATCTTCGGGTTGACAGTTCGGATGAGGATATGTACACGGATGAGGAACTGGAACACATGTTCGAGGACCTTACCTGCTTACGGTGGGGCTGGTCAACGATATGTTCAATGAGATGCACCGGGATGAAGAAAACTTTGATTACGTTGCAACGCAGGCTGACCGGTTCTGAGCAGAAAAATCGCGCCCGGTATTATCCGGACGGGGGAAATATTACAGATTATGCTTTGTGGCTCTTT
>JAJBUL010000267.1:0-8503 GCA_020860365.1 Clostridiales bacterium
TGGTTTTCATCGGTCTCGTTTGTGCGTACAAACGAGACCGGGAAGTCAAGGTTATTGCAATACTTGACGAAGCTTTCGGGGAGCCTTTTGCAGCCAATATTTTTTAATATATGTCAATACTGGGCAGAAGAAGTTTATGCCGGTAAATGTGCGTTTGATACGATGTCCTGGGACTTTGATGATTTCGAAGAGAATGGGATTGAGGATGTAGAAGAAATAGAGTTTGTCATCCGGGTATATGATTACGATGACTGGAGTGCGGATGATATCCTGAATGAAATCGTAACGATAAATCCGTGATGAAAGAGCATGGAAAACTGAATGCAGCAGAAAAGAAAAGGAACAGCTGGGAATTTGTATTCTCCGCTGTTCCTTTATTTTTCCCTGATGCTGGACACTGCACCGCTATGAATTACAAGAATGTCTGACAGACACCGCTTTTTCGGGTCTCATAATTGATTCTTTCTCTTCTCTGCACTTTTTTGACTCTTGACAGCAAATTGCTCAAAATTCATGTTGACAGAGCTCTGCATATGTGCTATTCTGACGTTAGCTTAACCGGTTAAGCAAAAAATCGCATTGGAGGATAGCACTATGAAGAAACGAATGATGACTCTATTTTTGACAATGGCTCTGGCGTCCGCTTTTACAATGGGAGGCAGTAGCGTCTTTACGTCAGATGATTCGGGAGAGGAGGCAGCTGCGTCGTACACGGTCACATTCTATGACTCTGACGGTGAGACAGTGCTGACTACGCAGGAAGTTGCGGAAGGAGATTTTGCGGAAGAGTATACCCCGGAAAAGGAAGGCTATTCCTTCACTGGCTGGTACGCGACCCCGACCCTTTCACATGACTTTGATTTTGAATCAGAAATCACAGCGGATACTTCTGTATTTGCGGGCTTTGCTTCTTATGAGGAAGATACCCGTAGCTTTGCAATCGTTGGCAGTGGCTCCAGCCCGCTGATGCTGTCTTCAAGCTGGGGAAATGTAATTAATGAAGAGCATATCCTTACAAAAGAAGAAGTGGAAGATGCGAATGTATATACCATTACCCTTGATCTGTATGAGGGGGATGAGTTCCAGTTTGCAATCAATTCCAGCTGGGAAGACCAAAGAGGATTTGGTTATATGGAAACCGGCTATCTGGATGAGGTTGAGTATTTTTCCAGTTCGAGCGGTCTTGGTGATTCCGATTCGAAAAAATCGAATATCAAATGTGTGATATCCGGGAATTATACGTTTACACTGACAACTTATCCGGCCGAAGATCTTTATGACACAGAATCAACGACTTATACCGAGGAAACGAAAGAAAACTATAATTACAGCCTGTATGATACAATTACCTGGGTATATAACGGGGAAGTGGAAGGGGAAGGCACGGAATCAACCACTGATTATTATATTAAGGGAGCGATCATTACCGGATGGGAAGATGTCTATACCGATGACCTGAAATTCACAGAGACGGATGGCATCTACACACTTACGATTACACTGGAGGAAGGCGATGAATTTCTCTTTACAACTCTGGTAACTTCCGGTGATACCAGCAGCGTAGGCAATATTTATGTGCGTTACACGAATATCGCGGAAGATGATGAAGAAAGTCTTGCATTGGTATCCGGAAGCGAAGGCATGGGCTCGAACATGATTATAAATGCAGCAGGAACCTACACCTTTACGTATGATCCATCAACAGAGATTCTTACTGTAGCAGAAGCAGAATAAAAGCAGGCGTCAGGCTTCGGTCTGCAAAGGGGCGAGCAGGTCATGACTATCGACTTGCTCTCTCCCGATCGCCAGTTCCATGGCATTCATGAGAATGTCGAATTTGGCTCTGCCTGTCTGTGGTACATATAGCAGGCCAGGGTAACCGTCAAGCATGGTGGCAAGGGTATGGTGAATGACCAGAAGCGGCTTTGCGGATGTTGCTTTATCTGGGGCTTGCTTTGCTGCTTCGGCTTCATGTAAAAATGGCATGAGGTCTTTATAACCGGAGATATATGCTATATCAGGGAAGATGCTTTCTAACATCTTTTTCTTTTTTAAATTGGCAGTTGTGAGCGTACACAACGTGAATTCCGTTCCGAGCTGCGATTGTGCATACTCATACAGTTTGGGATAGTCTGTATTGACTTTAAAGAAAATCGGAAACGGGTCTTCTATCATGCAGTCGATTGCCAGGAGGGGGACAAAATTTTCGTCGCCCATTTCCAGAAAGTCAGCCTCAGAAAGATCATAGCAGACGATCGCGTCTGCACGGTCGAAACGCTGGCGGCAGGAGCTGTTCATATAAATAATATTGTAATTGTGTTCCTGCAGAAAAGAGGAAAAAACATCTGTGAAATACATCTGTTCCGCGTCATGCAGGGGCGAAATCCCCGGGGTCAGAGCCAGTGCGATGAAGCGGCTGCGGGCCGTGGCAAGGGACTGGGCAGACTGATTCGGCGTATAGCCAAAGAGGTTGATGATCTGCAGCACTTTCTTGCGCGTCTGTTCACTGATACGCATATCGGTCCGGTCATTGATGACATAGGATACTGTAGCTACGGAAACACCTGCCTCCCTGGCGATGTCTTTGATGGTGACCTGCTTTTTCACGGAAAATACCTCTTTCTGTTCATTTATCGTATGGCTCAATTTATAACATAAACCATTATAGCATACGATGGGAACCCTCTTTTTGTCAACACGAAGTTCGCAGATTTTATCATCTGCATATAATACCCGGAAGAGAGAAAATACTGACATGAATAAACAAGCAATTTATCATATTCCGGATTCACGCTACTGTTTTCCAACAGGCACACATGAGCTTGTCCTGCGCCTGCGGATGGCGAAGGAGGACAGGGGATGCCGCGTTTATCTGGTGAGTGCATCAAAATATGAGTTTTACCAGGAACGCACGTGCCAGGAGCTTTCTGTCGCTTATACAGACAGCTCGTTTATCTATTATGAAATCCACCTGACACTTACTGATGTGCGGTTTGCTTACATTTTCCAGATTGAGGAAAAAGGCAGGATTCTGTACTACAGTGAGGATGGCGTGACGGAAACATATAACTTTAAGGAAAGTTTTTATAATTTTTTTCAGATGCCCTACGTAAATGCGAATGATGTAATGCCGACCGTGGAATGGATGCGGGGGGCGGTATTTTATCAGATTTTTGTGGAACGCTTCCGGATGGGCAATGCCAAAAAGGATACTTCTTACCTTACGATGAAATGGGGAGAGATTCCTACCCCGAAAAGTTTTGCCGGGGGAGATTTGTGGGGAATCATAGAGAAACTGGATTATATCCGCTCCCTTGGGGTAACTGCTGTATATCTGACGCCGATTTTTCAGTCTGTGTCGAACCATAAGTATGACATCCATGATTATTACAGAGCCGATCCGTCCTTTGGCGACCTGGAGACGCTGAAAAAAACTTGTCTTTGAGGCCCATAAACGGGGAATGCGCGTGGTTCTGGACGCGGTTTTTAACCATTGCAGCAGCAGCTTAAAACAGTTTGCGGATGTAATGGAAAAAGGGCGAAAGTCTGAATATTACAGATGGTTTCTGATTGAAGGGGATTTCCCGGAAACAGAGCCCTGCAATTATGAATGCTTTGCCGCCTGCGATTATATGCCGAAGCTCAATACGGCAAACAGGCAGGTTCAGGATTTCCTGATTGATATTGGTCTTTACTGGATTCGTGAGGCAGACATCGACGGTTGGCGTCTTGATGTATCGGATGAAGTGTCGCATGATTTCTGGAGGCGGTTTCGCAAAGCGATTAAGAACCAGAAAGAGGATTGTGTCCTGATTGGAGAAAACTGGCATGACGCCTATGCGTATCTTCGGGGCGACCAGTTTGACAGCATTATGAATTATTCATTTACGAAAGCCTGCCTGGATTATTTTGCCTGGGACAGACTGGATGCAAAGGCCATGGCAGAGAGGCTGTCGGGCAATTATGTGCGTAACACGGAGCCGGTCAATTATATGATGCTGAACCTTTTGGATTCCCATGATACCCTGCGTTTCTATACGGAGACTGGGTGCAGGGTAAACAGGCTGATCGCTGCGCTTGCGCTCGAAATGGTATATCCTGGGGCAGTGTGTCTGTACTATGGAACTGAAATTCCCATGGAGGGCGGCTATGATCCGGATTCGCGCAGATGTTTCCCGTGGGAGGAATCCGCAGGGGATATAGATTTGGTGGCACAGATTCGGACATTGTCTGCATTGCGGAAAAATCCAGTGATTCGATACGGTACGTTGAGACTTTCAGAAGAACAGGGGCTGCTGTGTGTAAGACGAATTTATAAAGGGGATGAAGTGCGGCTTTTTGTGAATATGACCGAATCCCCAGTGGAGATGAAAGATACGAATCTCAAGTTACCCGAAACAGCTGCCTGGAATCTTTATTCTACAACAAACAACCAGTTAGAGCCGGAAGGATATCTGATTGTGGAGGGACAGATAAAAAAGGAGGAAATGCAATGAAAAAAATAACCCGAAAAGACTTTTTGTGTGGCTCTGCGGCAAGTGCAGTCAGTTTTGTCTTAGGCATGATGCCGACAGTGGCTTCAGCTTCTGATGCTTCTGCAACAACAAGCGCTATTTTTTCCGGGGAACTGGAGACAAATGTGACAATCCGTGTCCTGGAAAATGACACGGCGATTGAACAGGGATTTTTCGCGCAGCTGATTGAGGCTTTTAATGAAGCGTATGCGGAATATGGCATTGTGGCGGAAGACGCGAATATGGACCAGTACCTGGATCTTGCCAATGATGGGCCGTATGGGTATGGCCCGGACGTGCTTTATCAGGCAAATGATGTGATTATGCAATATGTTGAGGGCAGGCATGTATATCCGCTCCCGGTAGAATCCCTGGAATGCTATGAGCAGATCCCGGAGACTGCCTGGGCCGCTTATGAAGCAGAACTCGACGGTATAACCTATACCTGTGGTGTGCCGGTGAATGTTCAGGCACCGATGCTGTATTACCGTAAAGATTTGCTGCCGGATGACTGGGAGGAAAACTGGGATGCGAATGGAAGCGGTGTTCCGGATATGATGGAAAGCTGGTCGTCCATGTATCAGTTTTCTGTTGCGAGGCATGAAGAGGATTCCAGCCTGTATGGGTATATGAAATCCCTGAATGACACTTATTTTTCGAGTGGATTTTTATTCTCATATGGCGCGTATGTCTTTGGGGATAACAATACAGATCCATCGGATATCGGCCTGGCTTCTGGTGAGGCGAATAAGGGCGTGAATGTGCTGCTGCAGCTGGCCAGCGCGATGAATGAGGAATGCATTGACTCTACGATTACATCCAATATCTACAGTAAGATGGCAGAAGGCTCTTATTTTGCTTCCATTTCGACGCCGGACGTGTACACGACTTTCTATAAAGAACTTGTGCTTGCCTATGAAGAGGAAGGAATGAGCGAGGAAGAAGCACAGGCAGCGGCAGATGAAAACCTGGTTATGACGACGCTACCGCAGCTTCCTGAAAGCGGAGATCTTACTGAGGAAAATCCGACATTGATCGACTGTAAGGCAATGGGAGGAATTAATGGTTACGCAATCAGTGCATATACTTCTGCCCCGAATGCCTGCCTGGCCTTTATTGAATTTGCCACTTCATATGAACAAATTGTCACACGGAATGAATACCTTGGAATAGCTCCGGCCAGAGAGGATGCGGCGCAGGCAGTAGGCGGGATTACAGAAACGCTTTATGAGAACCTGGAAAACGGGAATATTGTGCTGATGCCATCCATCACAGAGGTAGCACAGATCTGGACGCCCTGCGAGACATTCTTTACAGACCTGGCAAAGGATGCGTTCCGCGGGGATTCTGAGAAAAAATACACAACGGAGGAAGCGATGCAGGAAGGCCTGGAAGATGTCTGCCAGGAAATTTATGATGCAATTTATACACTGCAGTAGGAACGGAACTGTTATATACAGCGTGGCAACGAAAACTGCTGCTTTGTCCAGATACTGTGCTGTGTCAACCCGGCGAAGCAGCAGAGAACAATCATCACGTCCTAAGTGAAAGAAGGGGGATTAATGGTGAAGAAACATCTCAGCTCATGGAAAGAATTCTGGGGTGGCGCCAGTTGGCAGGTACGCCTGTCAGCAGTATTTATGGGCAGCGGGCAATTTCTGTATGGCGCCAGAGTCAAGGGGATTCTGTATTTCCTGATAGAAGTAGCTGCTGTCGCTTTTTTTGCGGTTCGCGGGATTGGGGATATTATCGGATTTTTTACGCTGGGAACCGTTGAAAGCAACGCGTGGCTGGGAATTGAGGGTGATAATTCTGTAGTCATGCTGCTGATGGGAATATTGGCCTGGATCGCTCTGGCGCTGTTTTGCATGGTTTATATTTCAAATCTGAAAGATGCCCGCAGACTTCAGCGGGATGTGGAAAAGGGGAAACCAGTTGAGAACTTCCGGAAAAGACTTTCCAATTTTCTGGATAAAAAATTCTATATTACAACCCTGACCCTTCCGGTGATTGGTGTCTGTGTATTCAGCGTATTGCCTATCATATTTATGATCCTGATTGCATTTACGAACTATGGCGGCGATATTGTGCCTCCCGCACTGGTAGACTGGATTGGGTTTGGGAATTTCGTCAAAATCCTGACTCTTGGCCAGTTTGCCCCGACTTTCTTTAAAATCCTCGTCTGGAATATCATCTGGGCAGTCGGTTCTACCGCGCTGAATTATTTCGCGGGACTGGGGCTGGCATTGCTTCTGAATAAGGATTGTGTAAAGGGTAAGGCGATCTGGCGAGCGTTCCCTATTCTTGCGTATGCGATCCCGGGATTTATCACGCTGCTGGCATTTAAATTTATGTTCTCCTATGGCGGGCCGATTAATCAGATGATCGTAGAGGCAGGCGGCAAGGCTATCGGTTTTCTGGATATTGATGCGAAGTGGATGGCCCGCGTAATTGGACTTCTTGTAAACTGCTGGATCAGTACGCCGTCCATCATGCTTCTGGCGACAAGTATGCTTGCAAACCGGGATATGACGCTTTATGACGCTGCAAAAATTGATGGCGCTGGTCCATGGAAACAGTTTACAAAGCTGACATTGCCCTTTGTTGTGTTTGCGACGACGCCGGTCCTGATTGGCCAGTTCGTGGGGAATTTTAATAATTTCGGTATTTTCTATTTCCTGCGGGGCGGAATCTATACAGACGGCTATTTTCTGGCCAGCGATACGGACCTGCTGATCAACTGGCTTTACAACCTGTCGATTGACAACAATTACTACTGCATCGGTGCGGCAATCAGCCTTGTGATTTTCATTATCACATCGGTTGTGTCACTTGGGGTATATGTCAGGTCATCATCCTACAGAGAGGAGGATTCGTTCCAATGAAGAAAAAGCTTACGTTTTCAAGGGTGCTTGATACGGGGATTACTTACATTGTGCTGATTGTTGTGGCCTTTATCTTTTTCTTCCCCTGCCTGTGGCTGGTACTGGCATCTTTCTCACGGTCCGGTTCAATTTATTCCTTTGACGGTTTTTTCCCGTCCTCCTACAGTCTGGACAGCTTTAAAACGCTGTTTTTTGACACAACGATGTATAACTATCCGCGCTGGTTTTTAAACACGCTGTATATAGCCGGGTTCAGCTGCCTGATCAGTACATTCCTGGTGATTTTGACTGCGTACACGGTATCAAGGTTTGAATTCCGGATGCGGAAGCCGCTGATGAAAACCACGATGGTGCTGGGGATGTTTCCGTCGTTCATGAGCATGATCGCAGTATATCTTTTAATGACACAGTTCCATCTGATCAACCAGCGCTGGGGACTGATTCTGATTTACAGCGCAACTGCGCCGATGGGCTATCTGACTCAGAAAGGTTTTTTTGATACGATTCCTAAAGTGATTGATGAAGCAGCCCGGGTGGACGGCGCAACAAATTTTCAGATATTCTTAAAAATCAACCTGCCTCTGTCAAAGCCTATCCTGGTTTATACGGCGCTGACATCCTTTACCTGGCCGTGGAGTGACTACATTCTGCCAAAGATGCTGCTGAAAGAAAAAGATCTTTACACCGTGGCTATTGGCCTGATGAACCTGGACGAGACAGAATTTACTCGGTTCGCTGCGGGTTCTGTGTTCATTGGCGTCCCGATTATTATCCTGTACTTCTTCCTTGTCAGGTATATGGTAGAGGGGATGTCCGCCGGGGCTGTTAAAGGGTAATAACATTAAGAACTTTTATTGTGTAGGAAACTGTTTCACTTTCTTTTATGGAAAAATCATGTTAAGATGGTAGCTATCAAAAAATATCTGTGAAGGAGGGTAACTGTATGAGAAGAGAAAGTACACGGCGAGTGAATCCAGCCAGATCTATCCTATTGGCGCTGTTTATGGTCTTTATGACTGTAACTGTAGCTCTGGGAGCTTCTGTAGTGGTGCGGGCAGATGGTTCTGTTACGCTTGAGGTACATTATCACCGCGAGGATGGTGA
>JAJBUL010000267.1:8603-24350 GCA_020860365.1 Clostridiales bacterium
GCTTGAGGTACATTATCACCGCGAGGATGGTGACTATTCCGAGTACTCCAGCGTATGGCTGTGGGGAGACGGGATGGAAGGCGCACAGTACTACTTCGAGGAAGACGAAAATGGTGAGATGGTGACGACAATGGAAGTGCCAGAAGGATGTACATCGGTTGGTTTCATTGTGCGCACGGAAGACTGGGCGAAAGATATTGATGCAGACCAGTTTATCGACTTGACGGAGGTTGTCTCCGGGACGGTTATTGTTTACATTGAGTCCGGCGTGGAAGGCTATACGGCGGAATATGAAGAGGGCGTGGAGACCGGTGTCAAGTTGAAAAGCGTGGCTTATAACGGTGATGGTACGGTAACGGTTCTACTGTCTGCGGCCATCGAAGATGCTGAAAGCGTTTTTACATTGGAAGGAACCGACGGCAGCATTGGCATCGCATCTGTTACAGACGAGAGTGATGGAACATATCTGCTGACACTGGAGGAGAAACTGGAAAACTCACAGAGCTATACACTGACCTGGGAGGAGACGGCATATGAGGTAAATATGCCGAATATTTACTCAACTGCCGAATTTGAAGAAGCATACACTTATGAAGGGGATGATCTCGGAGCGGTCTGGAACCAGGAAAGCACCACATTCCGTGTCTGGGCACCTACTGCTGAGGCGATGTACCTGGATCTCTATGAGAGCGGGACAGATGGTACGGACGACCAGACGGACAAGATTGAGATGACCGCGGATGTAAACGGAACCTGGGTGACCACTGTCGAGGGAGACCTGAATGGGGTTTATTATACCTATACCGTGGTGATTGATGGGGAAGAAAGTACGACTGTGGACCCGTATGCAAGGACAACCGGCGTCAATGGCAAGCGGGGCATGGTGATTGATCTGGATTCTACAGACCCGGAGGGATGGGGATCCGATACGAATCCCCACGCGGGGGAGTCGATTACGGACGCCGTGATTTATAAACTTCAGATGCGTGATTTCTCATCGGATGAGGATTCCGGTATTACGAATGTTGGAAAGTATTTAAGCTTTACCGAGACCGGAACAACGACATCCGGCGGACAGATCACAGGGCTGGATTATCTGGTGGATTTAGGGATTACCCATCTTCATCTTCTGCCGGTCTATGATTTTGGTTCTGTTGATGAGACAACCGATGACGGGTACAACTGGGGGTATGACCCGGTAAACTATAACGTGCCGGAAGGCTCTTATTCTACAGACCCTTACAATGGCGAAGTGCGTGTGACAGAGTTTAAGGAGATGGTGCAGTCCCTGCATAACAGCGGGATCAGTGTTGTGATGGATGTTGTGTACAACCATGTGCAGTCCTCCAGCAGCTTCTGTATCAACGTACTTGTGCCGGGTTATTTCTCCCGCATTGATGATGACGGAACTTATTCTAACGGCAGCGGCTGCGGCAATGACACCGCTTCAGAACGCTCCATGGTAAGCAAATACATCGTAGATTCCGTGAATTACTGGGTAGAAGAGTATCACATCGACGGATTTCGTTTTGACCTGGTAGGGCTGTTCGACACCGAAACAGTAAATGAGATCGTTGAGACGGTGCATGAAACCCATCCGGATGTTATCTTTTATGGCGAAGGATGGACACTTTCCACAACCGTGACGAAAGACGATGTGACACTCGCAACACAGACCAATTCAGAAGAAACACCGGATTTCGCTTATTTCAACGACACGATCCGCGATGCCATCAAGGGAAGTGTCTTTAGCGAGACGGACTTTGGCTATGCGACCGGCCTTACCGGCTCTGCGGATACAATCATCAGCTGTTTCCAGGCTGCTACCAGCTGGAACAACAACCCGGCGCAGATCATTAACTATGCTTCCTGCCATGATAACCTGACGCTCTTTGCGAAGATCTTAAGTGCAACTGGCAGTGAGACAGATTTTACCGATCAGGTAAAGATGAACAACCTGGCTGCGGCCATCTATCTGACGAGTGAAGGCGTGCCTTTCATCATGTCGGGTGAGGAAATGCTCCGCACAAAAGAAACAGCAGACGGAGGCTACGACTCGAACAGCTACAGTTCAGGCGACAGCGTCAACGCACTCAGGTACAGTGATCTGGAGGATGAAACTTACCAGCAGGTATACCAGTACTATAAAGGGCTTATTGCGTTCCGCAAAGCGCACGCAGCCCTTCGCCTTTCCACATCTGAAGAAGTGGCGGAATATGTAAGCTCTGTATCCGGGCTGGATGACGAAGTGATCGCTATGGATATTCAGGGAGGTATGGAAGGCGAGATGGCGGAAGAAATCTATGTAATCTTCAATCCGAACACAGAAGCCACGACTATCACACTTCCGGACGGTACATGGAACATCTATGTAAATGCGGAAGCGGCTGGTACTGAGGTACTTGCGACAGCAGAGGGCAGCGTAACCGTTGACGCAATCAGTGCAATGGTTCTTGTTCGAGAATGATTTGAGTATGCCTGAAATATAAAGCTGAACAGCAAAATGACGGGAGGATATTCAAATGGTTCCAGAACAAAACAGGATGTATATAGCGATTGACCTGAAGTCATTCTATGTTTCGGTGGAATGTGTGGAGCGGGGACTGGATCTGTTTCAAGTGAATCTGGTTATGACTGATCCGACCCGGTCTGTATCTACGATCTGTCTGGCCATTACTCCCGCAATGAAGCAGTTGGGAGTAAAGAATCGGTGCAGAATACATGAGATTCCGCCGGATGTGAAGTATATCACTGCCATGCCATAGATGCAGCTTTCTCCCTTTGTGTTTACGAACAGGTATGGAAACCTGATCCATTATGGCAGTGTCGACAGGAAGTTGCATGAGATTATAGATCGGTATAATCTGCAGCATGAGGATCCTTTGCCGCAGATTAGCTGTCATGGGTTTCGCCATACTTTCACTTGTTGGCTGTGCGAAAACGCTGAGAAATCTACTCCGATGGAAACGATAAAATATATTCAGTCTATTCTGGGTCATGCAGATGCATCTGTGACGATGAATATCTATGCGGAATGCAGACGGAAAAAACGAAATGAAAATCATGAAATGCTGAAACAGAAAGCTGCGTTATAACGAAAGACACTCCGGTCATTCCGGGGTGTTTTTTTGCACTGATAAACCTCAAAAAATGGGTATCATTTCACACATTTTTCACCTATTTTTTACAAATCTCTTACATATGTCATTTATACTTTCCGGAAATTGCGATAGGCGTAGCGTGAATTCCAGTGGGTATTGCGGGTGACTATACACTGGAAAAGAACGGACACCGGAAAGGAGAGATTGACATCTATGGCGGAAGTACAGCACTCTTTTCAGAGGTATGAAAAAAAGTTCCTTCTGACGCTGGAACAGTATGGAGAAATTCTTCCGATTTTGCAGGCGCGGATGGATGAGAAAGTATACGGCGTACATACGGTTTGCAGTGTTTATTATGACACGCCGACCTATGATCTGATCCGTGCTTCGATTGACGCACCGGTATATAAGGAAAAATTCCGGCTGCGAAGTTATGGAGTACCGGGACGAGACGATTACATATATGCGGAAATTAAGAAAAAGTGCAGTGGGGTTGTCTATAAGCGCCGGGTGGAAGGGCATCCTGACGAGATTCAGGAGTTTCTGGACGGGAAGGGAGCTTTGCCGCATGATGGGCAAATTCAGCGGGAAATTCAGTGGTTTTTGCAAAGCTACCGGCCGGTGCCGAAGGTGTTTATCGGATATGAGCGGAGGGCGTTTCTTGGCAGGCAGGAGGCGGATCTGCGGGTGACCTTTGACTGGAATATCCGCTGGCGGTCGGGAGGATTGAATCTGATGTACGGGGATGAGGGGGAACCGATTCTTCCGGATGAGCGAATTGTGATGGAAATAAAGATTGCACATGCGATGCCGTTGTGGCTGTCGGAGCTTTTGAGCGAGCATCGGATTTATCCGCATTCTTTTTCAAAATATGGAACTTGCTATCAGCGGTACATTGCACCCGCAGTATTTACAGGAGGAAAAAACTATGCTGAACAGTATTATGACGAGTCCGCTCACCTTGCAGCCGCTTCTTATCTGTCTGGGAACCGCTATGGTTCTGGGCGTGCTGACCGCCCTGGTGTTTTCGTATAAAAACAGGGAGAGTGCCAGCTTTGCGCTGACGCTGGCTCTGCTGCCGGTGACGGTGGCGACGATTATCATGCTGGTAAATGGCAATATCGGAACCGGCGTTGCGGTGGCGGGAGCTTTTGCTCTGGTCCGGTTCCGCAGTGCGCCGGGAACGGGAAGGGAGATTGCCGCAATTTTTACGACGATGGCGCTTGGCCTGGCGCTGGGTATGGGATATGTCGGCGTTGCGGTACTGTTTTTTGTACTGGTCGCAGTTTTTACACTTGTGCTGACAAAGATCGATTTCGGCGCAGTGTCGCGGTCGGAGAAACAGCTGAAGATTACGATTCCGGAGAATTTTAATTACGATGGGCTGTTTGATGATATTTTTCAGAAATACCGGGTGGATGTGCGGCTGGAGCGGATTCGAACGACAAATATGGGGACGCTTTACGAGCTGACTTATCATGCACAGTTCGCGGACGCACAGGTGCCGAAGGCATTTATTGATGAATTGCGGATGCGGAATGGGAATCTGAATATTGTAATCGGAGATTTTACGGAGCGGGAGATGCTCTGATGAATGGGAAAATGCTGGAAATGGTATCTGAGATTCGGTACAGGGCATTGTGTCGGATGGGAAGATTGTCGGAAATGACAGATGGATGTGCATGAAAGAGGTGGACGGTATGAGGAACAGGAAGTATTGGCAAACGATCAGAGAAGCAGTGAAGAAGGCAGGAATTGCTTGCCTGGCGCTGATTTTTGCAGGGACATATGTTTTGGCTGGAAATGCGCAGGAGAGTACATTGGAGACGACAGAAGAAAACGCATCGGAGGAAATGGATGCGGATGAGGAGCGTGCAGCGGCGACGGAGAAAACCATTGATACATATGCAGATGAGGACAATGCGGTGCAGGTTACGCTAGCGGATGATGGCTCGACGGTTTCCGGAAACGGGGCGACGGTTTCCGAAAATGTGATTACGATCAGCGAAGGAGGTTCCTATTGGTTCACAGGAAGTCTGTCGGATGGACAGATTCTGGTTGATGTGGATGGGGATGAGACCGTAGTATTGATGCTGGCGGGCGTGGAGATTACGAACACTACGGATGCAGTGATTTATGTGGAAAATGCGGGTCTGGCGATTGTTTACCTGGCGGACGGCACGGAAAATCTGATTGTGAGCGGAGAGGATACCGGGAGCTCGGCCGCGGACGGTGAAGTCGATGACACGGCTGAGGGCGGTGCGATCTGGGCGAAGGATGACCTGATGATCGGAGGCAGCGGCTCGCTGACGGTGAAGGGTTTTTTAAATAACGGTATTCAGACGTCGAATGATCTCACAATCGAGAATGGGATAATTACGGTGGATGCTGTGAACAATGGCATCAAAGGAAAGGATTCTGTGACGATTCTGGGCGGAACAATTACAGTGACGGCTGGCGGGGACGGAATCAAATCGGATGACGATTCTGGCGATGGCTATGGAGTTGTGACGATTGAAGAAGGCGAGATACAGATCGAGTGCGGCGGAGATGGCATTCAGGCAGAGACGGTGATGACGATTTCCGGCGGTTCGATTCAGATCACTTCGGGCGGCGGAAGTGCGGAAGCGGCTACGGCAAGCGCGACTTCCATGTCAGAAGGCTGGGCCAGTTTTTTCAGTGGCTGGGACATGGAGGATGAGGACACGGAGAGCATGAAAGGAATGAAAGCCGGAAGTGAAATGCAGATCGCGGGCGGCACGATTCTGGTGGATTCTTACGATGACTCAATTCATTCAAACGGGACGATCACCATTCTGGACGGCAATATTACTGTTTCTTCCGGTGACGACGGGGTTCATGCGGATACGGAATTAACGATTTCGGATGGTACGATTGTAGTATCTCAGTCCTATGAAGGGCTGGAGGGAAATCAGATCCGGATTGAGGGCGGCGATATCCAGGTGACTGCTACCGATGATGGAATAAACGCCAATGGGGGGACTGACAGCTGGGGAATGGGCTGGGGCATGATGGGAGCGGGCAATGGCATGGATTCGAACAGTGATGCGGATGCAGGTACAGACGCTTCCGAAGATGCTTCGGAAGAAACTCCATTGCTCATGATCTCAGGTGGCACAATCTGGGTGAATGCGCAGGGGGATGGTTTGGATTCGAATGCGGATCTGACGATCGAAGGCGGCACGATTATCGTGGACGGGCCTTCGGACAGTATGAACGGCTCGATTGACTATGGTTCAGAAAACGGGGGAACCTGTACCATCAGCGGCGGAACAATTCTGGCAATCGGCGCATCCGGTATGGCGGAGACATTTGGCAGTAGTTCCACGCAGTGCTCATTTATGCTCAGCCTTTCTTCGAATTATGCGGCGGGAAGCGCGATCACGATCTGTGATGCCGAAGGGAATGTGCTGTTTGAGCATACCTCCGAGAGAGCATTTTCTTCTATTATTTATAGTTCCGCAGATCTGGAAGAGGGTGGAACTTATCAGATTACGGTGGACAGCAATACGACAGAGATCACGCTGGCGTCTGTGGCAGGGAGTTATTCCTGGTCAGGGGAGAGCAGCGGAACGGATGGGTTTGGAAATTATAGCGGACAGATGGGCGGCGGCCGGATGGGGCGCTGGACGGACGATGGACAGATGGATGAAAGCTTTGAGGATAGCCAGGTACCGGATGATGGGACGTCGACAGACGATAATCAGATGCAGGATGACAGTGGAAAAGGGCAGCAGGCGGGAAGTTTGGATGATGGGAAGGAAGACTATGAGGAAGATGATTCAGAAGACGGAAGCGGCAGCAACAGCAACAGCAGTAAGTCGAGCCCTGGAGAGATGATTTGATGATGCCAGAAACAAAAGGTCATGAGAGGAACGTTCGCGTTCTGGCTCATGGCTTTTTTCGTGTCCAAGTTGTCTTATATGAGGTTGCTTTTTTGTGCTGTGCATGTTAAGATGTGAAACACTGAGTAGGCAGAGGAGGAATTGAAATTATGGACAGATTGCTTTATGGCGCGGCGTATTATGATGAATATATGCCTTGCGAACGGCTTTCGCAGGATGTAGAGATGATGAAAAAAGCGGGGATTAACACGGTGCGGATCGCGGAGTCTACCTGGAGTACCTGTGAACCGCAGGAAGGCGTGTTTGATTTTTCACATGTGGAGCGGGTGATGGATGCGATGGAGGAGGCCGGTATTGGTGTGATTATTGGCACACCGACTTATGCGGTGCCGACCTGGATGGTGAAATCCTACCCGGATGTGCTGGCCGAGACGCGTAATGGACGCGGAATCTATGGTTCGAGACAGATTATGGATATCACGCACCCGGCCTATCGTTTTTACGCGGAGCGCGTGATACGAAAGCTGATGGAGTGCACGGCGCACCGGAAATGTGTGATCGGATTTCAGATTGACAATGAGACGAAGCCGTATGGAACTGCCGGGAAAAATGTGCAGGAGAAGTTTGTCAAGTATCTTCGGAAAAAATTCAACAATGATCTGGATGCGCTGAACGCAGAGTTTGGGCTGGACTATTGGAGCAACCGGATCAATGCCTGGGAGGATTTCCCGGACGTGCGCGGCACAATCAATGGGAGCCTCGGGGCAGAATTTGAGAAATTTCAGCGCTTGCTGGTAACAGATTTCCTGCAGTGGCAGGCGGAGATTGTCCGTGAGTATAAACGGGAAGATCAGTTTATCACTCATAATCTGGATTTTAGCTGGAAGGGATATTCTTATGGCGTTCAGCCGGAGGTGGATCATTATGAGGTGGCAAAGTGCCTGACGATTGCAGGTGCGGATATCTATCATCCGTCGCAGGATCAGCTGACCGGAGAGGAGATTGCGTTTGGCGGGGATCTGGTGCGCTCGCTAAAGAGGGATAATTATCTGGTGATTGAGACGGAGGCGCAGGGGTTTCCGGACTGGACGCCTTATGACGGACAGCTTCGGCTGCAGGCATTCAGCCATATTGCGTCTGGGGCGAACAGCGTGATGTACTGGCACTGGCATTCTTTACACAACGCGATTGAGACCTACTGGAAGGGTATCCTGAGTCATGATTTTCAGGAAAATGCGGTTTATCGGGAGGTGTGCACGATTGGTAAAGATTTTAAACGGATCGGCAGCCACCTGGTAAATCTGAAGAAGCGGAACCGAATCGCGATTCTGGTGAGTAATGAGGCGCTCACTGCCCTGAAGTGGTTTCCGATTCAGATGCATGGCGGCTCGGAGGAATACAATGATATCGTAAGGTGGATGTACAATACGCTTTATCATATGAATATTGAGTGTGATTTCATCTGGCCGGAAATGGAAAGCGCAGATGAAGGTGCTTATGACGCAATTCTTGTGCCGGCTCTCTACGCTGCGTCCGATGCGGTGCTGGAGCGGCTGAATCGGTATGTGGAGCAGGGCGGTACGCTGATCGCGACGTTCAAGACTGGTTTCGCGAATGAAAACGTGAAGGTCAGCCACGAGGCGCAGCCACATATTCTGAACAAATGTTTCGGAGTCACCTATCAGGAATTTACTATTCCGAAACATGTGAAGCTGACGGGAGAAATCCTGTCTGACCGGGCAGATGAAGCTGCGGCGGAGCAGGAAGCATCCGTGTTTATGGAGCTTCTGATGCCGCAGGGCGCCGACGTGCTTGCTTCTTATGAGCATCCGAATTGGGGACAGTATGCGGCTGTGACGAGAAATTCATATGGAAAAGGCAGTGCGGTTTATATTGGATGTAAGACGTCGGAGAAAATGCTGGAAAAGATTTTCCGGGAGACACTGCCCGGGACAATCCTGGCGGAAGAACCTGAGGCGCGCTTCCCGGTCATTGTGCGCAAGGGAGTGAATGATCTGGGGCGGAAGGTGTATTATTATCTCAACTATTCCGGGCAGGAGCAGACCGCCAGGTATGTAGGAACAGAGGGTACAGAGCTGATTTCGGGGAGACATGTCACGAACGAAGAGAAACTTGTGCTTCCGGCATGGGGATTTCAGGTGATAGAAGCGGTAAGGTGAGAGGGCGTTCCTCTCAGTCGAGTTTCATGTCTCCGTCTTTAACCCAGCCGAGTTTTCTGACAATGAGATGAATCAGCGGGCAGAGGAGAGCGGGAAGGAGAAAGCAGATCAGAAGCATCCCGATCCAGTCGGAGACTGTGACGGCTGATTTGGTACCCGCAGCAATGTCGCTCATCCAGCCGGTATAGACGCCGATTGGTCCGACGAAGCCGCAGGTTCCCATGCCGGAGGATACAGCGGTGCCATTCATCTCCATGTGGAAGACACAGGTAGCAATTGGCCCGGTGATTGCGGAGGTCATGATCGGGGCAATCCAGATGCGGGGGTTTTTGACAATGTTGCCCATCTGCAGCATGGAGGTGCCGACGCCCTGTGAGATGAGTCCGCCCCAGTGGTTCTCCGGGAAGGACATGACGGCGAAGCCGACCATCTGTGCGCAGCAGCCTGCGACGGCGGCTCCTCCTGCCAGGCCGGTCAGGCCGAGCGCGGCGCAGATCGCGGCGGAGGAGATCGGGAGTTGCAGCGCGATGCCGACGACAACAGATACCAGAATGCCCATCAAAAACGGCTGCAGGTTGGTCACCCACATGATCAGGTTGCCGACTTTCATCGCGGCGGAGCCAAGGGCGGGAGCCCACCAGGCAGAGAGCGCGATGCCGACACCAATGGTGACGAGCGGAGTAACAAGAATGTCGATCTTTGTCTCTTTGGAGACGGCTTTGCCGATCTCGGAGGCGAGAATTGCGATAAACAGAACCGCGAGCGGGCCGCCCGCGCCGCCGAGCGCGTTTGCTGCGAAGCCGACGGTGATCAGGGAAAACAGGACGAGCGGCGGACAGTGCAGCGCGTAGCCGATCGCGACGGCCATTGCCGGGCCGCTCATGGCGGTGGCAAGGGAACCGACGGTGTAGTCCACACCGCTGACGGTAGCGACGGTCTGCGTCAGAAATGCGATCTGAAACTGTGTCCCGATGGTGTTGATGATCGTGCCGATCAACAGGGAGCAGAACAGACCCTGCGCCATCGCTCCGAGCGCGTCGATGCCGTAGCGTTTCAGGGAAATTTCGATGTCTTTTCTCTTCAGGAATGCCTTCAATTTCTCCATAATTTTTCTCCTTGAGTTCTTAAGTTTATAGTAACGATTCAGAGCGAGGAACCGTTTTACCAGTTTTCATCAATCGTGTCTTTCAATTGACAAAACATATTATAAAACTTTTCTTTGGTCTGAATAATAATGTCTAAAGCCACTGCCTGATTATAAGCGTGACTCACATTATTTCTTGCCTGTAAACCTTCCAGCCATAAATCTTCATCTACGATCATTCCCGCACGATACGCTGTTTTTAGAATTAATTTTGGCGAGCCGGTTGCACTTTCCGCAAAGCCGTGATTTTCCAGAATTTCTTTCATCATTTTCCATGCCTGCTCAAAGCATATTTCATACAGACCTACAAGTCCCGTCAGAGTAACGGTATCATAGGGTTCTTCATATCGATAGATTTCAGCAAGATTATTCAGAGCGGCACAGAAATTTTCATACTTTTTCATATAAAACTACGCCCTCCTTTTCGATGGATTGCCTTAATTCTTCCTGGACACTGCCATCCAGGTTTACCAGATCGTATTGCAATAAGGTAGTCGTCTCTTCCTCTACATCCAGACAAAACCCGGCAATATTTCCACCCGATACAGCCAGATCAATATCACTTGTCCGGTGATAATCACCTCTGGCGCGGGAACCGAACAGAATGACCTTTTGAATCCGATGCCTTTGGGCTAATGTACGTATTTCCTGGATTACCTGCGATCGAATCCCCGTTTCTTTCATAAAACCAGTCTCCTGAAAAAAGTTTTGCCATATTCTACCCCTTTTACCGATGATTTACAATAGAAGATTTTACTGAAAAAAGGTCAGGACTTGAGGTATACGATTAGCGGGTATAATATGGTGAAATTAGTTCTTCCTAAATTCTTACAAAAGGCACTACCATATGAGTAAGGAAGTGTGGTAAAATAGGCCGGTTGGATTTGGCTGTGTTGCAAAGTAAAACGACTAACGTCGTTTACTATAATAAGGAGAGAACAGCCGGGGAAGTGAGGAGAAAACCATGCCAGTTTTTGATTTCAGTAACAGTACTCCAAAACAGGAGCAAGCCGCAGAATGTACTTATACCATTTTTTGCTCAAATGAATCAGAACCATCTGCTGAGCGTCCGATTCTGGTGCTGGATAACAGCCGCCGGGCGTGGAAGCATCACTCAAATGGCATTTTTTCAAAACCCGATCAGAAGACGGCGTTTGAATTTGATGAGGAGGACGGTACGCAGTCTGCGGATATATTGCAGCTGGACGCGCGGTTTGTCAGCCTGCTTCGCTGGCTTGGGGAGAGTCATATTCGCGTGCGGCTTTCCGGGGCGAACCGGGAGGATGGATACGCAGTTTACCGGATTCGGGAGATTGCGTACGGCGGCGGGACGAAGCTTTCCGCGGAGGATGGGTTTCTTCAGTTTATGATTGAGCGCCTGCTCGCGAGTGATGCGCCTCAAAAGGAGCCGGAAGAGGATGACCAGGAGGAGACCGGCGATGAGATGAAGCTGACCAGCCTGCAGAGCATCACGGATTTCCTGAACTGCGCGGGACGGACACTGCCGGATAATATTCGTCTGTGGGCGCGGCGAAATCTGGCGGTCGCGCGTTCTCATGAGGTGACTGCGGAAGAACGGCGGCATGCGCAGAGGGCGCTTTCGATTATGCTGAATATCCACTGGAAGAGCAATTATTTTGAAGCGATTGACCCGCAGGAGGCCAGGCGGATTCTGGACGAGGAGCTTTACGGGATGGAGCGGGTGAAGCAGAGAATCATCGAGACGATTATTCAGATCAACCGCACCCATACGCTTCCGGCTTATGGAATGCTGCTTGTCGGTCCTGCCGGGACAGGCAAGTCGCAGATTGCCTACGCGGTGGCGCGGATTCTGAAGCTGCCATGGACAACGCTGGATATGAGTTCGATCAACGACCCGGAGCAGCTCACGGGAAGCTCCCGTATTTATTCGAACGCGAAGCCGGGTATAATTATGGAAGCGTTTGCCGCAGCGGGAGAGTCAAATCTGGTATTTATCATCAATGAGCTAGACAAGGCGGCTTCCGGGAAGGGCAATGGCAATCCCGCGGACGTCCTGCTGACTCTGCTGGATAATCTGGGTTTTACGGATAATTACATCGAATGCACGGTTCCAACCGGCGGCGTCTACCCGATCGCGACTGCAAATGATTTAAGCCAGATCAGCGCGCCGCTGATGTCGCGCTTTGTTGTGATTGAACTGCCGGACTACACGCCGGAGGAGAAGAAAATCATCTTCTCACAGTTTGCACTGCCGAAGGTCCTGCGGCGTATGAGCATCCGCGAGGACGAGTGTGTCATGCCGCCGAAAGCGGTCGATGCTGTGGTCGAAAAATACGCAGACACGACGGGGATTCGTGATCTGGAGCAGGCGGCCGAGCACATCGCCGCGAATGCGCTCTATCAGATCGAGGTGAACCATGTCACGTCAGTGGCGTTTGACGCGGAGGCGGTGCGGGCACTGCTGGCATAGAGGCTAGAGATAGGATAAATCGAGTAGGAGGCGGCTTGCCGAATCCTACTCGCCGCAGATGTCACTCACATAAAGGGTACTTAGAATTAGGATACAGAGTCAGTTTTATTGTTCGATAATGATTCTTCAGTATGCTTCGTAATTTGTTCCTCTGTATGAAGAATCTGTTCTTTTAATTCTTCGTACATACTGATTGCTTCTGCGATATCGTCGCGTACAGAGACCGGGGAATCGTCATATCTGCTATGCGCTTCCCATCCGGTGATGTCGTTGGCTGCGTTTATTAGTCTTTCTGGTACTGAAAAGTCAGAATGATCAGAGACAATATTGATTAGCGTCATGATATCATGCGTACGGTAACCTCTGTAAGTTTCATCTAATCCGCAGATCGAATGAAGGGCATATTTCAGAACTTTTTCGATGCCTTGTTGTACATGGTAGGCTGCCATGTCGTTAAGAAGTTCATCGTTAGAAGGATTTCCAGCAGAGCTAATCAGCCACTTCGCATTGTAGATGTCCCTGTCGGCTCTGTCAATTAACATATACTTCTACTCCTTTTGAATCAATTTCTTTTTTTAACTTATCGCCCAGTTTGTGGTAAAATAAAATATCACAGTTGAAATCACAGGCTTCATTTAAATCATACATTGGACGGCGTAGTCTTTTATCGCTGGTCTCGCAATTAACATCAAGACATATATCTACATCACTTTCCTCACGGCATTCATCTGTTACGGTACTTCCAAAAATGATAAGACGCCGTACCACACCAGTTCTTTGGGCGATTTGAATTGCTTTTTCAACTTCTTTCTTTTTTAGATGATTTACTTTGGAGGTATCTATCATGTTGTGCACCGCCTTTCGTAGAAGGAAATCGTTTATCATTTTTATATAGTTTACCATATCATCTTTGGGGCTGCAAGGAAAGATTTTCACTATTGTTTTTCCTGATTTTTACAATTGCCTGACTTTTTCTTTAAAAGAGCTTTACTTGACAGTATTTGCCGGGAATTATATCATTTAACCGTACAAAAACGATGCTCCACTGGTGTCTGCCGGATACTGTTATAGTCACACCTGTAAGTGGTTCAGATTTATGATATCGGCACCAACTTTATGGTAAACTCCGGCTTCATCGTGCCGATGCAGGAGCTGATCGATACCGCCGGATACGATACATCTGTTCTGGAGGAGAACATTCTGGCGTACTATACTGTAAATGATGAGCTGTACTCCATGCCGTTTAACTCTTCGACCCCGCTTCTTTATTATAATGTGGGTATGTTTGAGACAGCTGGCATCACAGAGATCCCGACCAGCCTGGAAGGAATCGAGGCAATCGCGGAGCAGCTTCTGAATGAGGGCGGTGCACAGGAAGTGATTTCCCTGAGCATTTACGGCTGGTTCTTTGAGCAGTTCCTCTGCAAGAAGGGTCTGGACTACGCGGACAACGGTAACGGACGTGACGGCGCGGCGACTTCTGTCGTATTTGACTCCAACGGCGGTGCAGAGAAGATTCTGACCATGTGGAAGCAGCTCTATGACGAAGGCTATGCTCCAAACGTAGGTACCGGCGGAGACGCAGGCCTGACCGACTTTGTAGCCGGAAAATCCGCGATCACGCTCGGCTCCACCGCATCCCTGAAGCAGATTCTCGAAGACGTAAACGGCACCTTCGAAGTAGGAACCGCGTACTTCCCAAGCATCAGCAAGGAAGACGAGGGCGGCGTCTCCATCGGCGGCGGCTCCCTGTGGGCACTGAATAACCAGGATGAGGTAAAGCAGGATGCGGTATGGAAATTCGTAGAGCTCCTTGTATCCGCGGAATCTCAGGCATACTGGAATGCACAGACCGGTTACTTCCCGGTAACGACCGAGGCCGTCAACGAGGAAGTATACCAGGCAAACATGGAAGAATATCCGCAGTTCCAGACCGCGATCGACCAGCTGCATGACTCTGCTCCGGAGTACGCAGGCGCACTTTTGAGTGTATTCTCCGACGCGCGTGCGACGGTACAGTCTGGTATTGAAGACCTGCTCAACGGCAACCGAGATGTTGAAGGCACTGTGACCTACCTGGCAGACACAATCAACGATTCAATTACCTATTACAACTTGACAAACGACGTCGAGTAAGAGAGAATAAGCGTTAGTACAGAAGCGGAGGCACAAAAAATATGACAGAAGTATGGGCACACAGAGGTGCCTCCGGCTATGAGCCGGAAAACACACTGGAGGCATTTGAGCTTGCCGCCAGAATGGGCGCGGACGCAGTGGAACTGGATGTGCAGATGAGCCGCGACGGGGATTTGGTTGTGATTCACGACGAAACGACCACAAGAGTCAGCGGCGTGAAGCTTTGGGTAAAGGACTGCTCCCTGCAGGAACTGAAAGCATTGAATGTGAATCAGACATTCCCGATGCATACGCCTGTTCATATTCCAACTCTTCAGGAGGTATATGATCTCTTAAAACCAACCGGCCTGCGGGTCAATGTCGAACTGAAAACCGGCGTTGTCTTTTATCCGCAGATCGAAGAGGCCGTCCTGAAGGCGGCAAAAGACATGGGGATGGAAGAAAGGGTGATTTATTCCTCCTTCAACCACTACACCTTAAGGCGGATCAAAGAACTGAATCCACAGGCAAAGACCGGAATGCTCTATGCGGACGGTATCTGGCAGTCCGCTGCATATGGCGTAATACTCGGAGTGGACGCGCTGCACCCGGCGCTCTACAACCTACAGTATTCCGGTTTCATGGAGGAGGCCAGAGAGAAAGGATTGAAAGTACACGTCTGGACCGTAAACGAGGAAGAACATTTGCGGCAGATGAAAAAAATGAACGTAGACGCCGTGATCACGAACTATCCTGATCGCGCGCGGAAAATAGTGACCGCCGGAGCGTAGAACTTCGGCGGTCGCTATTTTCGTGCGCAAAGACAAGAGGAAAATCGGTTACTATTCACGGGGTGGAGAAGACGGACTGAGATTTTGAACTTTCGTGA
>JAJBUL010000285.1 GCA_020860365.1 Clostridiales bacterium
CTTCTGTAGCAAACAAAACTGGTGAGCTTGCCGGGGATTATGATGATTATGTAGAAAATGATATAGCGATCATAGAAGATGGGGATCAGGCGTATGTGCTGTGTATTCTCAGCGGCGATTTACAGAACAACAGTGCGGGTGTCTCCCAGATTGTACAGATATCAGGCCTTGTTTACGAGACGCTGATGCAGGCGGATTGAGTGGAAATATTTGGATTCAGTGTGTTCAGATTGTGCATTTTGTTCTTATGGCAATTAAACTTTTCACTTACCAGTAAATAGAACAGATAGATAAAAACAGAGAATCGGTACGATTGTGTGTGCCGGTTCTTTTTTTGCGAAAATCACTTGACAAGCAACTGAAAACGATGCATAATATCACTTACAATAGCTAAAAACCAATCAGAACTTTTCTAAAAACATATATTTTGCACTTTAATATTCTTAAATGACATAAATGAAATATTCAAACACCTTAAATAGAATTAGATTTCGATTTGCAAATCCCAGGTGGAAGAGGGGAGATGGTGCGATTTGGATAAAAAAGAGTATACCTTGCCGAAAGACAGCGGCTACCGGATTGTGCGGCGCCTCGGAAGCGGAGGGGAAGGAACCGTCTATCTGGTCTGTCATTTTAGTACAGAACAGCTGCGAGCTGCGAAGGTTTTGACAAATATTCGCGAGGATAGGAGGCATGAGCTGGATATGATGAAGCATCTGAATCACCCATCTCTGCCTAGAGTGATTGACGTCCTGGAGCAGGATGGATACCTGTGGCTGATTATGGAGTTTATTCAGGGTTGTCGCCTGGATCAGTGGGTTTCACAGGGGATGGCGCGCGATCAGATCTGGTCGGTGGCTCGTCAGTTATCACAGGTGCTTGTGTATCTTCATACCAGAAAAGAGCCGGTTTTTCATCTGGATATCAAACCGTCGAATATCCTGATACGACCGGATCAAACTTTGGTGTTGATTGATTTTGGCGCTTCGATACGGGGACATCCTCTGGAAGGAAAGGCCGGAAAATACGGAACCAGAGGCTTTGCTGCTCCGGAACAGCAGAAGGCTGGGAGTTTCGTCGACGCAAGGGCAGATATTTACGGTGCAGGTGCAGTCCTGTATTATTGCTGCTTCGGTCACGCTCCGGTAAAAAGGCGGGATCGCAGCTTTCTGTCTGGACTGCGAATGCGGCAATGGAAACTGGGAGATATCATCAGAAAATGCCTGGAGGAAAAACCCGAAAATCGTTATGAGGATAGCCGTGAGCTCTTTATCGCAGTTTGCCGGGCACAGGAAGCGGAGCAATTTTGCAAAAAGCTGGGAAAGACTGTCGGAACAATGGCGCTTTTGTTTCCGGTGACTGGATTGCTTTTCTATAGCTCTTCGGATCAGAAACAGATGGGTGGAGTGATTGATCAGGGGGAGGTGTTTGCGTACGAATCCGATTCTTTTTCTGACGCAGGGGAGATCAGAACGGATCATTTGGAAAATGATGAGGATATGACGATGGAAGCTGTTTCAGAAATTGGAATAGAAGAGAATGCGGAAAATATGACAGAAAACACTTCAGAAGGCTATTTGGAAGATACGCGAAATTATGAAACCGAATCGACAGACGGGAATGTGGAGGAGTATCATCGCCTGCTGGACATGGCTGGCGGAATGGGCTTTTCACAGGCGATGGAGTGTTATAAGCAGGCATTCGAATTGTGCCCGGGAGATGCTAATTGTTTTTTGCAGCTTCTGGTACAGGGAATGGCTGATGGGCTGTTCGATGCGGAGGAAGAGCATCATGTGAATGAGCTGATCTACGCGATTCCGTCAGGTAGTGAGAATACCGCGCTGGAACTTTTGGCAGCTGACAAAAGTGCTTATGGCCTGTTTACCTACCGCATGGGTCTGGCGTACTGGTATTATTATGATGGAACTGGCGGGAAAAGTGCTGCGGCCTGGTGGTTTCAGCTGGCGATTGCTTCTCAGAAAAGCGATTCGTCAGCGGACTGGTTTGGAAACGCTTTGATTTTGGCAAAAATTGGTTCGTACTATGGAATGCTTGGAAGTACAAGTATGGAGGAGGAGCGGGAAGCAAAAGAGTGGGATTACTGGAATGATTTGAAAGAACTATGGTATTTGTACCAGCAACAGGAAGAGAACGCAGAAATCCGCATAAAGACGGCAGAAAAACTTCTATCCCTGATGGTTTTGAAATCCGGTGTATTGAGGGAGTATGGCGCAAGCTGGGAGGAAACGACAGAGATACTTTTGGCGATTGAAGAATTTTTGGCAGAAGAAACAATGCGGGATGATGAGAAGGAGCATGAGAAGCTGAAAGAGCAGGGTGCGGCTGCAAGGTCAGCACTGGAAAGGACGTATCAGGAATAGGCAGATCTACAGGGGCGGCAGACAGAACGCAGGGGGACAGAGAAATGTTGGAGAAAAGAAAGGAAAAAACAGGAACAAAAAAGAAAAATCGGAAGCAGATAAGGCGAAGACTGGCTTTGCTTGTTATGGTTGGGATTTTAGTGGCAGGTGTTGAAAACTGTTTTCTTTTGTCAGCCAGGAATGATTATGCGGCAGGGACAGGCAGAGGGTGGAGTGTATCAGCAGGAAAGGTCGGAAATGAGACAGAACTGGAATCGGAAAGTGAGGGGGGAAGCAGTTTATGATGGTGGGTGGAAAGAAGAACCAGAGCCCGAGAGT
>JAJBUL010000115.1 GCA_020860365.1 Clostridiales bacterium
CCGTGGAATAATCATAACAGGTCAGCATGGTGATCCTGTCGTGTTCCTCTTTCATTTTCTTTAAGGTTGCGATTGTCTTTTTCATGATGTTAATACCCCTTCCAACTTGCCGAAATCCCGTTCCGGGTGCTTTTCCTGTGCCACTTTAACAACCTGTTTCGACAACAGACGATATATTTCCTTTGCCTCACCGGACAATACGGACAGATTGGCAGATACTGTAGCTGCGTCATTGCGCTCAATCGGTCCGGTCAGCGCACGAACCACGCCCGCGTCAGTGATATTCTGCGCGTTGCCGAGAATCAGCGGCGCTAACGCGGCATGCGCATTTTCACTTGAAAAACCGCAGCTGCAGAGCAGCTCCTCGCTCAGATTGACCAGACCGACATAGAGATTGCTGGCCACGGCCGCCGCCGCGTGATAACAGATTTTTTGATCGGCCGAAATCACCTCTACGGTGTTTCCGGACTGTTCGAACATCTCCTTCAGAAAACGCAGGTATCTGTCATCTCCTTCCAGGGTAAAAAAAGCGGTTCCCAGCTTCTCCCATGAAATATATCTGTCGTTGACTGCCAAAAGCGGATGGATGGAATAACCACAGGCGCGAGTGCGCCCGATATCAGAAAAGATCGCGGAACTTAAAGAACCGCTGCAATGCAGAATCATTTTACTTTGAATCGGAAGCAATTTTACCTGTTCCCATACCGAAGAGATCGCTCCGTCCGGTACGGTCAGGAAGATCATGTCACTATCCCGGACCAGACTCTCAATATCCGTATACTGTCTGGTCTGTGTAAACGCCGCTGCCTCCAGTGATGACTGCGGACTGCGGCTGTAATAGCCCGCCACGCACTTGCCGCGCCCGGTCAGATATTTCCCCATCGAGAAACCCACTTTCCCTGCGCCGATAAATCCAATGTTCATAAGCATCCCCCCACAACACCCATGGTCAAACGCATCCCTCCATCTCGGTCAACCAGCCGCCGCCGTCACCGACACTTCCAGTCTGTAGTAAAACCGGCCGCCCCTGTCATCCTTCCCGGCGGGATCGTGAAGTCTCATTTGCCGTTCATGTGTCCGGTCGTCCGTTTCGGACGCATACGCTGCAATATAAGCTCCGTTTCAAAATAAAAAAGATAACTCGCGGTACAGTTTCTTTTCAGAATACCATCCATGAGTGATTATACAACGTTTTATTTTTAAAGTAAATATATTTATTCAGAACCGCGCAATTTTTTCTTTTTGAGAAGGCAGGTCTCTCATGATCCGCAATGGTTGACTTTCCGATAGTTGGATGACACAGTTCCTTATGCCTTTACTCCCATATCCCAAACAGCTCCGCCGTATCTGCATCATTGATATTTCTGTCACTGGGTTTATTCTCATTGGCAAGCATCGCCTCCACCTTGCCGGCCAGCGTGACATCAATAAACCTCTCTGCATCAATACTCCGAAGTTCAAAGAAAAGCAGGGGATTCTCGTCCAGCCGGACGCCCACGCCGTAAAGCGCAGCCGCGACATGCTTACACATCAGTGCCCAATCGGGACAGCTGCACTGAAAACTGATCTCCTGCGGTGTCGGGAACAGACCGCCGTCCCCCTGGAAAAGTTCCTGCATCTTCCCGTATAATACTGTAAAAACGCCTTGCCGTGTAATATGCAATCGTAATAGCGCAGCTCAAAGAAGCCTCGTTATTGTACTGCAGCACAGAGGAAACAGAGCCATGGATCACTTCTAATGCTTCTGCCACCGCATCTTCATCTCTGTGACGTGTTGCATCCAGCAGATGTTCCGATTGAGAGACAGCTTCACCGACTACTCCCCACTTTTCCGTGTTGACCGCGTCCTCAAATACCTCGGCCACTTCCAGATTCGGTATGCGGGCTTTCCTGTTCTTCGAATCATAGGCAAGATACCCCAGATGAATCAGGAGCGTCAGCACATCATTTCGATTGTGAAACGATGTCATATCGTTCTGAAATGTGCTGATCTTAACACCGACAGGATTACCGCCGAGCATATCAATAACGGCATCCTTCAGCCCGTCATAATCCATACCAATATACTCTTTCAGGCTTTCAAATGTCTCTGTCTGCGTCCAGTAATTTGAGATCTCCCCTTCATGCAGCGCGTTCATGACTGAATTCGGACTGTAAACATGTCCAATCCGGCTGCATGAATATCCGTCATACCAGGTGCGCATGTCATCAAAATCCATCTGGCAGTCAGCACACAGACGCTGCACTTCGGCTTCCGTAAATCCCACATATTCCGCCAGCCGCCCGGGCTTCGTCATTGTATATTCTCTGAAATCAGTCAGTGCTGATTCCGTTCCGTATTTTTAATCGGAAGAATCCCCGTCATATAGGCGGCAGCAATCATCTTATCGGTCGTCGCTCCGCCCTTAAACAGACCTCTCAAAAGCCGGATGTAGTCTTTTTGCAGGGAAACATCGTTCTTATTTTCACGGAACAACGCATCCCACTCATCGATAATGACAATAAACCTGCTTCCTGTTTTACCGGCAATACCAGATAAGACACGGGGCAAAGATCTCTCCTCTGCGGAAACATATTCCGGAAACTCATGTTTCAGTTCCGAAATAACACTGTCCTGTATGTCTGTGACAATATTTTTTATATCATGATTCGAGCGACAAAAGGGTATGATACTACGGATTGCTCCGCACTTCGTGCTC
>JAJBUL010000270.1:0-5310 GCA_020860365.1 Clostridiales bacterium
GTGATGGGACTGTGCGGGGAATCCGGTGAGGCGAGTGATATTGTGAAAAAATGGCTGGCACAGGGGCATGAGCTGGATAAAGAGCATCTGGCAAAGGAACTGGGTGACATCGCGTGGTATCTGGCGGAGGCCGCTACGGCGCTTGACCTGCCTCTGGAGAATGTGCTGCAGGCGAATATCGATAAGCTGAAAAAACGCTACCCGAATGGGTTTGAGACGGAAAAATCGCTTGCAAGGCCACAGGAAGATATTTGACCCAGACATCATGTGATAAGGAGAACGCTTTTATGACGACACAGCAGACTTTAAAGGAAGTCCGTGAGGCAATCACAGCGGCGAACCGGGCGCTGGACAGCCTGGAAAACGCGCAGCGGGAACTGAAAGGCGCGAAAAACTGGGGACTTCTTGATTTGTTCGGTGGCGGTATGATGACTACGATGTTCAAGCATGGCCATATGGATAAAGCCCAACGTCAGATCGAGGATGCGAAGTATTATCTGCAGGTGTTAAAGAAGGAATTGCGGGACATCGAAGTACCGATGAATTTTAATATAGAAGTTGGCGGTTTTTTTAAGTTTTGCGGATCTCTTTTTTGACGGCGCGGTCGCAGACTGGATGGTGCAGTCCAGGATCAACGACGCGATCCGGCAGGTGGATAACGCGAATGCGAGGGTGATGGAAATCCTGGGCAATCTGCAGCGCTGGGAAGATCAGCTGTTGGCGGAACCAATGAAGTAAAGGGTCATGTCACCCCGTAGCTGTAAAGGTATTGACCAAACCAGAATGGAAGAGAGGACGAATATTTGATATCAAAACCGATGAAAGCAATTCTTCATGCGCTTTCCTACAGCGATATGGAGCTGGAATCGTCGAGACGGTTGGCAGATTTAAAAAAACTGGATCCGGTACGGATTTTTTGCAGGAAGCTGGACGCGGAGGCCTACAATGGAGACTATAAGGTGCCGCTTCGCCTGTATTTTCCGTCGGAGGAAGTCATGACAGATATGGAGAAAGCATGTGACCAGAGGGATGAGGCGGCAGCGGGGTCAGCCAGTTGCCCAATGTCAACACTGCTTTTTTTTCACGGCGGCGGCTGGGTGACAGAGAGCGTGGAAAATTATGACCGTGTCTGTGCCCGTATGGCGCAGGCGACCGGGCATCTGGTCGTGTCGGTGGAATACCGGCTGGCGCCGGAGCATCCTTTTCCGACTGGACTGCGGGACTGTTACGCGGCGGCGCGGGCGCTCTCCATGGGAGAGCTTTACTGGGAACGTCCTGCCGATACGGAGGAACAGCAGACGGAAACGATTGTCTCCAGGGCACACCGCATTCCTCTGCGGTCGGCGTCTAATGAGACTTCACAGAAAGATTTACAGAAGAATTTACAGAATACAAAACCGGCCTTACTGCGTGTACCTGCGGGAGGACTGACGGTGATTGGCGACAGCGCGGGCGGAAACCTGGCGGCGGCCTTAAGTCTGATGGTGCGGGATACCGGAGAGTTTCAGATCGAGCGGCAGATTCTGATCTATCCGGCGTTGAACAACTGCTACACGGAAGAGTCGGAATTTGCGTCGGTTCAGGAAAACGGGGACGGCTACCTGCTGACCGCAAAAAAAATGGAGCGTTACCTTGATTTGTATGAGCGTGTACCCGAAGATCGGCAAAACCCGTATTTCGCGCCGATTCTGGCGAATGATTTGCAGAACATGCCGCGTACGCTGATACTGACGGCAGAGTATGATCCGCTGCGGGATGAGGGCGAAGCATACGGGGAGCGCCTGCGGGCAGCCGGGAACGACGTCGAGATGCATCGGATCACCGACGCTTTGCATGGTTTTTTTGCGCTCGGAATCAAGTTTTGGCATGTGCAGGAGAGCTTTGACTATATTAATGGTTTCCTGGAAAATAAGGAAAACGAATCTTTTCAGCCTGTTCGGAATGGCTGACCACGAAGCAAGGGCGTGGTCGGGGTGTGAACAGTGACTTAGAAGCAGCTGTACAGGACGATTCAGGCAGGGGACGAAGTGATAAGGGGAGGATATGGCAGAATTTGGATATTCCCAGTGGAGAAAACTGGATAACGCCGGGCTGGCCTTTCCGGCCGCCGCGGGCGAGAGTAACAATCGCGTTTTCCGCTTTTACTGTCAGCTGAATGAGACAGTGGATGCGGAGCTTTTGCAGCGCGCGCTGGATCAGACGATGGAAAAGTATCCTCTGTATCAGGCGGTGCTGCGTAAAGGGCTGTTCTGGTTTTATCTGGAGCGGCGCAACATCCGCGCGACGGTGATTCCGGAAGAAAAGCCGCCCTGCAGCAATTTGTATATCCGCGACAAAAAGTCGCTGCTGTTTGAGGTTTCTTATTATGAAAACCGGATTAATTTTGAAGTCTTTCACGCGCTGACGGACGGCACGGGAGCGATGCATTTCCTGGAAGAGCTTGTCAAAAATTACCTGACACTTGCGCATCCGGACGTCTGCTTTCCGGAACTGGAGCCGGCCGCGGACGTGACCGGCAGAGATCAGGAGGAGGACAGCTTTTCCCAGTATTATTCTGCGCACGGCGAGAAAGAGCGGGAGAAAAAGCACTTTGCGGTGCAGATCAGGGGAGAACGCCTGGCGCAGGATGAGATGCGCATTACGGAGATAGAGGTTCCGGTGCGGGAGATGCTGGCGAAGGCACGCGGGTATGGCGTGTCGCTCACCGTTCTGATCGCGTCTATGCTGCTCTTTGCGATCCATGAGGAAGTGCCGGTAAACCGGAGACAGCATCGCCCCATCGTTCTGATGGTGCCGGTAAATCTGCGTAATTATTTTCCATCTCAGTCAATGGCGAATTTCTGGGGATGGATCGAAGTGGGATACGAATTCCGCGAGGACACGTCCTTTGCGGATGTGCTTGCCCATGTGAAGGGGCAATTTGAGCGGGAGCTGGATAAAAAGCGGCTGGCCGCGCGTATGAATGCCTGGGTTGGCCTGGAGAGGCACCCCGTCCTGCGGGCAGTGCCGCTGGGGATCAAGCAGTTTGCCCTGGCAGCGGGAGCCAGCGTGGGTTCGCGAAATGTCACCGCAGTCTGCTCCAACGTCGGCATCCTTCGTATGCCGGAGGAGTACGCGCCCTACATAGACACCTTTCGGTTGTTTTGCAGCACGGATACCATGCAGCTCTGTTCCTGCACCTATGGAGAGAAGCTGGAGATCGGGATTTCCTCAAAGCTTCCTTCTGACAGCATCCAGAGGAACTTTATGCGGCTCCTCAAAGAAGACGGGGTGCCCTACAAGGAGCTGGAGAACGATTTCCCGGGTTACAAAAAGGAGCGCCCCAAAGAGAGTAAAACGCTTTTTTCCATTTTTACCTTTCTGTGTATCGCTGTAGTAGTGATCTGTGGCATGATCGACGCGATGATGAGCCGACAGTTTGGTTGGAGCTGGTTTGTGACAGCAGGCGTTTTTTCCGCCTGGCTTGTGGTCGTCGTTGCCTACCGAAAACGGCGGAATCTATTGAAAAATGAAATGTGGCTGCTGGTCCTGATTTCCGTGATCGGTTTCCTCTGGGATCGTTTCACCCGATGGCGGGGCTGGTCGGTCGATTTCCTGATTCCGGTGGCGGCACTGGTCGTGCTTGGTTCCGTCCCTGTGATCGCCAAAGTCCAGCACCTGGAGAAGCAGGAATACCTGTTTTATCTGGTGCAGGCCTGTGCCTTTGGCTTCATACCGCTGGTTCTCATGCTGGCCGGGATTGTACAGATTCCGTATGCGTCGATACTATGTGTTGGCATCAGCTTCCTGACTCTGGTGGGACTGTTTCTCTTCCAGAAGAGGGCAACCATGCAGGAGATGCGGAAGAAATTTAGGATGTGAGGTGTGTTTACTTCCGCGAAGCAACGGGCTAAGTAGACAGTATATTTTACAACCCATCTGAATCCAGATGGGTTGCTTTGACTGTAACTGTTCATCATTGTCACATTTACTTTTGATTTTATAGTTTCACCGCAGCTTCCGCATCATCCGATCTATGGTGTCGCGGTGCGCGAGAACCATGAGGTGGTCGCCCTCGCGGATGAGCGTCTGGGGATCCGGCATGAAATTCGTCTGTCCATCCGCACTGATGATGCCGATGATGTACATATCATGCTTTGCGCGGATATCGGAGGAAAGAATCGTTCGACCGATCCACTCCTTTAACGGCGTGATTTCGTAGATGGAATAGCCGTCCTTCAGGTCGATGTAGTCAAAAATATGGTCATTGTTGTACTTGACTGCCGCCCGCATCGCCGCGCCGCGGTTGGGGTGGATGACCTCGTCTGCTCCGTTGCGCAGCAGAAACTTTGCATGTACCTCGCTGCGTACCATGCTGACGACGTACTTTGCGCCCAGGTCTTTCAGCAGGCTGGTGATCTCCAGGCTGCTCTGGAAATTGCCGCTGATGCAGACGAAACAGATGTCAAAATCAGAGACACCAATTTTTTTCAGAACACTTTCGCGGGTACAGTCTGCAATCAGGCTGTCGGAGACCAGATCCAGCAGATCCTCGATGGCCGTTTCGTCCTGGTCGACTACCATAATGTCATTTTTCAGCCCTGCCAGGTCGCGGCAGAGGTAATGTCCAAAATCTCCAAGCCCGATGATTAAGATGGATTTCATTTATGATACCTCCATTTTCTGTTATTTATGCACACGGATGCGTAAGGTGTATGATTGCTTCGCAATACGCATTTTATCCCACAATAATCTCTGCTTCCGGATAGCGAATCTTTCCGGGGCGTTTCTTTTCGGTAAAGGACATGGCAAAGGACAGACTGCCGACCCTTCCGAGGAACATTAATATCATAATGATGATGCGCGAGAGCGTATTCAGCTCGCGTGTGACGCCGGTGGACATTCCAACCGTGCCGATCGCGGAAAAGGCCTCAAAAAGGACATCCGACAGGGGCAGATCTTGTCCGATCAGAAGAATCAGAATCGCGCCGAGCGCCAGGAAATAATTGATAAACACAACCACACAGGCACGCTTGACTGCGTCTGGAGCCAGGCGTCGCCCAAAGACGGTGAGATCCTGATTGCGCAGCAGATAGGCGCGGATGTGAAGCAGAATCACGACTATCGTGGTGGTTTTGGCACCACCGGCTGTCGAGCCAGGGCTGCCGCCGATAAACATCAGGCACATGGTCAGAATTTTGCTGCCGTTGGTCAGCGCCGCCGTGTCGATGGTGTTGAAGCCGGCGGTTCTGGGTGTGACAGCTGAAAACAGCGCGCACCAGAAGCGCTCCCCAGCACTCATCCCGGCGAACAGATTGTTCCGCTCGGAGA